>CALXUD010000001.1 GCA_944391585.1 uncultured Alphaproteobacteria bacterium
AAATATGTTCCGAAACAACAGATTCGCCCTCTGCAACAGAAAGCAACGCCGTCATTGGAGCTTGAACGTCTGTAGGAAAACCTGGATATTCTTGAGTTGTAACGGGAACAGATTGCAGATGTGCTTGTGTGGCGTCTACCAATAAGTCATCGGATTGTTGTGTAAGTTGAATATGGCTGGGGGCCAGTAATTCAGCCACTGATTCCATTAAATCCAAGCGGGCATTTTTCATCAAAATACGTCCCTTGGTTATGCCGGCAGCAATGGCAAAAGTAGCTGTTTCAATCCGATCCGGAATGACTGTATGTTCTGCACCATGCAGTTCCTTTACACCATGAATGGTTAGAATTTTTGTCCCGACACCTGTAATATTTGCTCCCATCTTTTTTAGGAGAGTTATTAAATCCATTACTTCCGGTTCAAAGGCGGGATTATAAATGCGCGTTGTTCCTTTGGCTAAAACAGCAGCCATTAAGGTGTTATGGGTGGCGCCAACCGATATTTTTGGAAAATAAATATCCGCTCCGTGCAATTTCCCAGAAGCAATGACATAGCCGTTTTGAATATCAATTTTAGCCCCCATTTGACGTAAGGCCATTAAATATAAATCCACAGGTCTGGCTCCGATGGCGCATCCGCCGGGTAATGAAACCGTAGCTTTATGAAAGCGCGAAAGCAATGGACCTAATACCCAAAAACTGGCACGCATCTTAGAAACAAATTCATAAGAAGCTGTTGTATTCGTGATTTGATTAGATTGTAAGGTTAAAGAATCAGCCTCGTGAGAAATAGTGCAGCCAAAGCTATTTAAAAGCTGCATTAGGTTTTGTACATCAGATAAAAAAGGCACGTTTTTTAAAGAAATGATGTCATCAGTTAATAAAGAAGCGGTCATGAGCGGCAGGACGGCATTTTTTGCTCCCATAATGTTAACAGTACCGTTTAAAGGCGTTCCCCCGATTATTTTGAAGGCTTGCATTTTTTCTTTTCCTCTTGTTGTTTTTTACGCAAAAGCAGATTAGCGCGCAGGGCATGCGCCTCTTTCAAAAAGCGTTCACGTTGTGCGACAGATAAATTCGGCCGATTTTGTTTAAGTGTTTTTTCCAGCGTGTCAGTCATTTTATTTCTCGTTTCAATTAGAAGGCAGTTTATCTTTTTTTATGAATTTTTGCAAGTAATTACTTGAATTTTTATTTGAAATACGATAATCTATCCGCAACAAAAAGGAAGATTAAATGAAGTTTTTATCTGCATTAGTTAGTTTATTTTTTCTGGGATGTTTTGTGGCTTTTGGTATTGCCTTTTTGGTCATTTTACATTACTCAGTCGGATTGCCTGATTATGAACAGTTAGCTGTTTATAAGCCGCCGGTTACCAGCCGACTTTATGCTGCAGATGGGTCTGTGCTAGCTGAATATGCGACGGAAAAACGGATTTTTGTGCCAGTAGAAGATATTCCTCCTATGGTGCGGCATGCGTTTTTGTCGGCTGAAGATAAAAATTTTTATCGGCATGGCGGAATTGATTTAACGGGAATTGCGCGTGCTGTTTTAGTGAATATCAAAAATTTGGGAACCGGACGGCGGCCGGTTGGGGCTTCTACAATTACGCAGCAGGTAGCGAAAAACTTTTTATTATCTTCTGAACGCTCATTATCGCGCAAAATTCGAGAAGCTTTATTAGCGCATCGAATGGAACAAGCTTTTACCAAAGATCATATTTTAGAATTGTATTTGAATGAAATTTATTTGGGACAGGGAGCTTATGGTGTTGCAAGCGCTTCTTTAGCTTATTTTAATAAGGCAATGGATGAATTAACGTTGGCTGAAATGGCCTATTTGGCTGCATTACCAAAAGCTCCCAATAATTATCATCCTGTAAAAAATAAAGACGCGGCTATGGCTAGACGTAATTGGGTTTTGGATCGAATGGCTGAAGATGGATATATTTCCAAAGAACAAGCAGAATCAGCTAAACAAGAAGACCTTATTATGACAGCTCCCGTAGAAGATATTGATCCTGATGGGGCTTATTATGCTGAAGAAGTACGTCGTTTTGTCGTGGATAAATATGGGGATGATGCTATTTATCATGGTGGTTTATTTATCCAAACCTCTTTAAATCCCGAATTGCAAAAAGCGGCAACTAAAGCTTTGCAGAATGGACTTTTAAATTATGATAGGAGACATGGTTGGAGGGGGCCTTTAGCAAATGTCCCAGAACAAACAGACGCTAAAGAAGTGTTAGAACAACTTCAGAAAAAGTCTTTTATCCCTGAAGGTTGGGAATTGGCTTTGGTAGAAAATGTAACAGATGCTCAGGCAGATATTTATATCAATCCGGAACAAAAAGGAATTATTCAGTTATCGGATTTGGAATGGGCTCGTAAGGCTTTAGAGGGAGGTCGAATCTCTCGTGATAAAATAACAAAAGTCTCTCAAGTCTTGAACCCAAGAGATATAATCTATGTCCAAAAACTTAAAAAAGGAAATCTTTATGCGCTTAAACAAGTTCCAGAAGTTGAAGGAGCTTTGGTTGCCATGGATCCGCATACGGGACGTGTGCTGGCAATGGCGGGTGGTTTTTCATTCCAAAAAAATCAATTTAATCGTGCTGTTCAAGCTTATCGTCAACCAGGATCTTCTTTTAAACCATTTGTCTATTTAACGGCTTTAGATGCAGGATATACGCCTTCAAGTTTGATTTTAGATGCTCCTTTAGTTATGACACATGCTGATGGAACAAAATGGAAACCTAAAAATTATACGAAAATTTTCTATGGACCGACAACATTACGGGTGGGAATTGAAAAATCTCGTAATTTAATGACCATTCGTTTAGCGCAGGCTATCGGGGTTGGTAAAATGGTTCAATATGGCAAAAAATTCGGTATTTCCGATAAGTTGGAACCAAATTTATCAACAGCGTTGGGATCGGGAGAAACAACCTTATTGCGTTTGACAAATGCGTATGCAATTTTAGTGGGCGGAGGAAAAGCTTTGACGCCAAATTTAATTGACCGTATTCAAGATCGGGATGGTAAAACCATTTATAAACATGATACACGTGTTTGTCCGAATTGTTCGGGAGAGGAAGCTGACGCCTTTAATGTGCCGGTGGTGACAGATGAACGGCCGCAAATTCAAGATCCGATCAGTGCTTATCAAATGGTGAACATTTTAACCGGTGTGGTAGAACGCGGAACAGGGCGGGTGGCAAAAAGTTTGAAAAAAACATTAGGGGCTAAATCCGGAACCAGTAATGATAGTTTTGATGCTTGGTTTATTGGGTTTTCCCCTGATTTAGTCGTGGGGGTTTGGGTCGGATTTGATATCCCTAAAACACTAGGTCCTAATGATACTGGCGGTGTTGTTGCCGGTCCGATTTTCCGTGATTTTATGGCAGTGGCCTTAAAAGATGCTCCGAACATTCCGTTCCGTGTACCGGCCGGTGTTCGGTTGGTGCGGGTAGACGCTACAACGGGCGCGTTGGCTAAACCTGGGGATAAAAATGTGATTTTAGAAGCTTTCCGAGCTAACCAAGATCCAAATCAAAAGCAAATTATTGGAGAAGATATTACTATTACGGATGATGAGGCAATTCCAGATATTGGAGGATTATACTAATGAAAGCGGAAATAAATGATTTACAAGCGCAATATACAAAAGCAATTCATTTGCTGAAGGAGCGTCTTTGACTGGGAACAGTCTGAATTACGTTTACAGGAGTTAAACCACTTAACGGCGGATCCGGATTTATGGAATAATCCGGAACGGGCGCAAAAACTGATGAGCGAGCGCAATACGTTAGCGGCCGCTTTAGAAGGAGTGCGCACATTGGAAAATCAAGTTGCGGATACATATGGTTTAATTGAATTGGCTGAATTGGAAAATGACACCGCTTTATTATCGGACTTGGAAAAACAATTTGCAGCCTTAAAACCGGTTATTGAGGATTTTGAATTACGCAGTTTGTTGAATCAAGAAGCCGATGAAAATGATGCATTTTTGGAAATTCATGCCGGTGCGGGCGGAACGGAATCACAAGATTGGGCTCAGATGTTGCAACGGATGTATGTGCGTTGGGCAGAAAAGCGTGGTTTTAAAGTTTCTGTTCAGGAAGAAAGTGTGGGCGAAGAAGCGGGTATTAAATCGGCAACATTAAAAATTGAAGGGTATCAAGCGTATGGTTGGTTAAAACATGAATCCGGCGTGCATCGGTTGGTGCGTATTTCACCATTTGATGCTAATGCTAGACGTCATACCAGCTTTGCATCGGTTTGGGTTTATCCGGTGGTTGATGAATCTATTCAAATTGATATCAATCCGGCTGATTGTCGCATTGATTTATATCGGGCAAGCGGGGCCGGTGGGCAGCATGTTAATCGGACGGAAAGTGCAGTGCGTATTACGCATATTCCAACAAACATTGTGGTGCAATGTCAAAGCGGGCGCTCTCAATTCCAAAACAGAGAAGAAGCTTGGGCGATGTTGCGTGCGCGGTTATATGAATTAGAGTTGAAGAAAAAACAGGCTGCCTCTCAACAAGTGGAAGCAGAAAAAGGTGATAACGGTTGGGGGCACCAAATTCGATCGTATGTATTACAACCTTACCAGATGGTTAAAGATTTAAGGACCGGTTTTGAAACATCGGATACCAGCGGAGTATTAGATGGGGACTTAGATGAGTTAATGCGTGCTTCATTAGCACACTTGGTTCAGAAAGGGGAATAAAAATGGTTCAGATGAATTTGTTTCAGAAAACGCGCGAATTGGAAATGAAAATTGCGGATTTTTTAACAAATATTACGCAAGCGGGTGTTTTATTCGGTGCCGCTGTTCAGGCTTATTTTGAAAGCGGTTTAACAGATTCTTTTTCAGCTAAACGGGCACAAGTTTCTTTATTAGAATCAACTAATGACACATTGCGGCGTGATGTGGAAAGCCAACTTTACACGCATATGCTTTTGCCGGATATGCGCTCGGATATTATGAAGGTGATTGAAGGGTGTGATAAAATCATCAATAAATATGAATCGGATTTGATTTTAATGAGTGTGGAAAAACCGAAAGTTCCCAAAGAATTGGTTACTGAAATTGGTGAGATGATTCGGCTGAATTTGGATTGTGTTAATGCATTGATTGATGGCGTTCGAGCTTTTTTTTCGGCTACACAAGCTGGTGATCATGTGCAATATGTTTTATTTTTGGAACATCAGATTGATGATTTAGCATTGGAATTAAAACGCAAGGTTTTTGAGAACAAAAATTTGCCGTTAGCACGGCAGTTGCAGTTGAAAGAATTTATTTACGGCATTGAAAAAATTTCGGATATGGCAGAAGATGTTGCTGATGTATTAACGGTTATTTTGGCAAAGCATGCCGTTTAAAAGGAGATAGAACGCTGAATGAATGAACTGTATTTAATCGGCGCTTTCTTTTTAGCCTGGTCGTTTGGACGAAATAATATGGGTAATATTTTCGGAACGGCAATCGGGACGCAGATGTTATCATTAAAAACAGCAGCATTGGTGGCTGGTGCCTGTATGATATTAGGGGCTTTAATCAGCGGGGGGCATACAACGGCAAATGTGGCAGCGATTGCGCATTTGAAAACAATGCAAGATGCTTTTATTGTCAGTATTTCCATTGGAATCGTTTTGTTGATAATGGGAAAAAAGGGAATTCCGGTTTCTATTTCTCAAACAACTGTCGGTGCCTTATTGGCATGGGATCTGTTTCATCGGATTGATATAGATTCATATTTGATTCAAAAAATTATTTTAGCGTGGATTTATAGTCCATTTTTATCTGCTTTAATAGCTTTTTTTGTCTTTAAAGGAATGCGTTCTTTTTTGCGTAAGCATCCGATTGGAATTTTTTATCGAGACATGTATATTCGGATTGGTTTGATTTGTGCCGGCGGTTTTTTTAGCTATGCTTTAGGAGCCAATAATTTAGGAAATTTAGTTGGTCCTTTTTTAAATGTGTCTGTTTTTAATGAATTTGAATTATTCATTATGATGGGGTTATTTGCATGGGCCGGTTTTTTAACAGCCTCTCCAAAAGTAATTAAAACGGTTAGTTCTTCGGTATTTCCGTTATCTCCGATTGAAGCATTAGTCGTTGTTTCTTCAGGTGCATTGGTTCTCTTTTTATTTTCATTCGGATATTTGAGGTTTTTTTTACACAGCATTGGCTTTTTTTCATTACCGATGGTGCCGGTATCTGTTTCGGAGGTTGTAATTGGGGCCATTGTCGGGGTATCTTTGGCTAAAGGCGGATATGGGCTGAAATATAAAGCTTTGGGAAATATTGCGAAAGCATGGGTAAGTGTACCACTTTTGTCCGCCTTGATTTGCGGTGGAATTTTAACTATACTGACTTTTGTGAAGGGAATATTTTAAATGCGGCGTGTTGTAAAAGCTTCAAAAAAAACGGCTCAATTGATTTTGAAAATCATTCAGATTTTTGTGGCTTTATTAGTTATTGTTTTGGGATTTGCGTTTTGGAAATTATCAATTTCTCCCATAAATGTGGATGAATGGGTTCCGGATATTGCACAGCATTTATTGCCGGCAGAATCTCAATTGGTATTGCAGACAAAAGGCGCTTTTTTAAAGACAGGTTTTAATAAAAACGGGATTTTTCAAATTACGATTGATGAATTAACTTTATCGCAAAAAGATGGCACTGTTTTAACGCGGTTGCCGGCTGTTCATATGGTTTACAGTTTGCGGAAACTACTCACTTTAGATTATATTCCAAACACTTTGGTGATTCAAAAACCGACAATTCAATTTGTGATTGATCCGCAAGGGCGTTGGATGTTTCAGCCCAATCATAAGCAAGGTGCTAAAAGCGATGCTGAAATTCAGGCCGATTTGGAACGTGCGGCGCAACCGGCCTCTTCTTTTAATATATCTAAAGAGAGTATACGTCAGATTATCGGTTATTTTCTTTCCTTTAATCGGATTGAAATTCAGGAAGGAGAAATTTTGTTAGATGATCAGCAAAAACACAAAACAATCAGTATCCCATCATTTGATTTATCGTTAGAAAAGTCAAAAAAAGGTTTGTTTGTCTTGGATATAAAATCTGTTGTACATGCACAGGATATTTTTGCAAATTTAGGAATGCATGCCGTATTGGATAAAAAGAATCAGCAGATGCCGTTTGACATTTATTTTGATTCAGTGGATGTGGCTTCATTTTCTGAATTGATGCCGATGTTAGATGATATTAAACTGATGGTTAAGGGTAATATTTCCGGACAATTGGATTTAAATGAAAACAAAGAAAAGTGGCAAGATATTATTTCAAAATTATCTTTTAAGTTTCAAAATCAGGGAACGGGAAGTGTTAGTTTGCCGGCACCGTTGACGAATTTATATCCGGTTCAATCCTTTTTGATTCAAGGGAAATTTGATTCAAATTTTAAATCTATTAAGATTTCGGAGTCAGTTATTACATTAACGAGTGGGCCTGTGGCGGATGTTGAAGTTGATGTCAATGGAATTGATCTCTTCTTAAATACAGGAGATTTAAATCAAATTCAAACGACGTTAAAAGCGCGCGTGACACAAGCCTTAATTGAGCAAGTGCCGGATGTTTGGCCGTCGGCTTTGGGACCGGATGCACATGCATGGGTAAAGGAAAATTTATCCGAAGGAGCGGTGGATTTAGCCTTGTTTACGCTTTATTTTAAAGGAGCGGAACTGGTGGATTTAAAAGGCGATATTGATGTGTCCGGTGTGCGGGTAGATTATTTGAATCCGATGCCGGCTGTTGAAGCTGTCAAAGGAAAGGTTTATTTATATCCGGATAAAGTGGAAATTTTCGCTGATCAAGGGTATGTGCAGGGAATTCAATTAAAAAAAGCAGCTCTTTATTTGACGGATTTAAATAACACGGGGTTAGCCGATATTCAAATTCAAGCAGAGGGACCTGTTCAAGAGGTAATGGCATTGATTGATTCAGAACCTTTGGGCTTTGCCAAAATGTTTAATTTGGATCCAATGCAGACAGGTGGAGCGGGGCTTGTGAATTTAACATTACAATTCCCGTTTGATGAAAATTTGCAAATGAATGATGTGAAAACAAATGTATCAGCTCAGATTACAGACGGAGTTTTTCCTTTACCTTTTAATGGACAGCATATTACACAGGGCGACTTTGATTTAACGGTTAATAATGAAGCTTTGAAATTAACCGGAACAGCTCTTTGGGGAACGCATTCGCTAAAAATTGCATGGGATGAATTTTTTAGTCCGTTAAATGAAGGAAAAGAAAAAATCAAAACAAAGTATGTGGTTTCCGGAATCATTGCGGATGATGTTTTAACGCCGTTTTATGCCGATATTACGGATTATGTGAAAGGGGATATCGGGTTAAATTTAATGTTAAGCGAGAACACACAGGAAAAAATGACGATTGATTTACAAGTTGATTTGAAAAATGCATTGGTACAGCTTTATCCGATTTCTTTAAAAAAACCGCTTGGAATTCCGATGAATGTGGATGTAGACTTCGGTTTATTAAAAGAGCAGCTGATATATCCGGTTGTTTTCAAAACAACCGGTGCGCAAGGTATGCAGATTGATGGTGAATTAGATTTATCTGCCGGTTTTATGTTGGATTTGAAAAAAGTGAAGAGCAAGGAAAACGATTTTAAAGGAAAAATTGCTCAACAGAAAAATGGCAATGTATCCGTGATTTTATCCGGTACACGATTGAATATGATGCATATAAAAGAAATGCCATTATTTAAAAACGTGAAAAAAGAAGAAGGAAATGTATATATTCCGAATGCACAAGCGACGCCACCAGATATTGAGTTGGATATTCAGCTGGATGATTTTTATATGACGCCTGATAAACCTGTAAAAAATGTGGTAATCCAAGGGCATCGGAAAGGATATTATTGGCAGGATTTATCTGCACACTTAGAAGCGGCAGAACCGTTTGATTTGACCTTTACACCTGAAACGCGGACATTGAAAGCGCAAACCAGGGATATGGGGGATTTAATTAACCGTTTGGGCGGAACAGATCGATTGACCGGCGGCTGGCTTTATATTTTAGCTTCTCAACCAAACACAGGTGGTTTTAAAGGAGAAGTCAGTGCAAAAAACTTTGATTTAAAAGATATGGGTTTTTTCACGCAAGCATTAACAATTTTAGGGATTGTAGATGCGATTCGAGGAAAAGAAATGAATTTTAAAAAAGCAGTTATTCCTTTTGAATTAACACCCTATCAAACATTATTTATCAATGAGGGATATGCCAACGGAACGGCTGTCGGGATTACATTTGGGGGGCGGATTTCTTTTGATAGTGTTCAATTAGATGGTTCGGTTATTCCGGCTTATGCCATCAATTCATTGCCGGGAAAAATTCCGTTCATTGGGCGGTTATTTAAAGATGGCGATGGAGGTGGATTGATGGGATTACGTTATGAAATAACAGGAACTCCCGGAAATAGTCAAACATCGTTTAACCCCTTATCCTCTTTAGCTCCGGGGATTTTAGGTAAGTTATTTAATTGAAATTATTTCAATTTTAAAAATGTATCTGCAATAATTTTACTCGTTTTTTCCCAAGAAAATTGAGCGCTTTGCTCTTCAGCTTTGGCTAAAAGGCGTTTGCGAACGGCCGGTTTTTGATACAGTGTTTCCAGCGCGCTTGTTGTTTCTGATATTTTTTGACCGGAAATATAAAGAGCGGCTTTCCCGGCAACTTCAGGCAAGGAAGTGTTATTAGAGCAGATAACAGCTGTTTTGCAGCAAAGAGCTTCTAAAACAGGTAAGCCAAAACCTTCATATAAACTGGGGAAAACAAAGGCCAGTGTACCGCTGTAAAGCGCCGGTAAATCTTCTTCTTTAATAAAACCGGTAAAGATGATTTGAGAGCGATAAAGTTTTAATGTTTTTTTAAAATCAGCCAATTTCGTGTTATTTAAGTAATGTGGACCGGCTAAAACCAAGCTGATATCTTTTGCTTTTGTTTTCTTTAAAAATTGAATAAACGCACGGATTAAATGTTCAATGTTTTTGCGTGGCATATTATCAGATAATGTTAAAAAGTATTTCGGAGTTGTGATATGATATGTTTTTTTAACGGCTAAAATTTCCGCTTCTTGACGAGGGGTAAAATGTGAGTCCGCACCTAAATAGGAAACAACGGTTTTTTCTTTAGGATAATCGGTGCGGTAATTTAAAAAGTCCGTTTGTGAAAAAACAGAATTGAAAATCAAAAAGTCGGCATGCAATTCATCAATCCATTTTTTATGGTGTTTTTGTGCTTGTGGAATGGTGTAAAGAAGATTCGGAATACGGACGGCAAAGATATCATGGACAAAGCTGACGGTCTTTAGTCCACTTTTATACACAATATCTGCAATTGGGAAAAATGTGCTGAAAAAAATACGATATGATTTTAAACATGTGATTTGTTCGGCTGAAAGTGTTTGAGTAATGTGATTGGGATTAACGGCTTGTTCAAACAAACTCGGCATTAAGACCAACTTGCCCGCCAAGTATTCTAAATTGTTTTCAATCAAGAAGGAAGTTGGATTAAATGTAGGTGTGGAAATAAGCAAGGAAACATCTAAACGCGTATCGCGAGATAATCCTTTTAATAAATTTAGGCCCACCCGATAGAGCCCCGTTTTTTGTGGTAATGTGAAAATAGAGGCATCAAACAAAATTTTTACCGGCGCCGAGATAGATGGCGTTTTTTTATTTTGTTTTAAAGAGGTTGTTAAATTGGTAAGATTTTTTATTTCATGGCGCAAGGCTGTTATATTTTGAATTTGTTGTTGTCGAACCAATTGTTGAAAAGAATTGAAAGTTGGGTAAAGCTGATTCATTTTTTGCAGATATTGCTGAAACAGAGGATGGTTATAAATTGCCATCGGATTATCAACTTGAGTCAGATTGATTAAAATCGGATCAGCGTGGCGGTAGATGTCTTCTGGGGTATGTTGATAAATAGGCAGTAACGCATTCAAAAAGGCAGAAGTAATTGCAGGCTTTAAATTAGCAGCTTGTGGCAGATAAGTGATATTTTGGTTAAAAATAAAATTAAAAGCAGATTGGTCGGAGCCGTTGATTTTAGCTTCATAAGTTCGCCGTAATTTGAGTTTGAGGGTAATTTCATCTTGACGCATTTTCTTTAAATTTAAAACCATCATATCATCATTAAAATAAGATTTTAAGTTGAGTTTATGATGCGTCAAGTTTTTCATCTTTTCTAAATCTTTAACAACGGCCGCATATGTTTTTTTTAGCGGTGTTTGGTATAAATCAGTTAAGTCATCTTGCGCTAATAAGGAGCTGTTTAAATAAATTACTTTATCTAACGGTTTAAGTAATGTCGGTAAATCAAATTTTAAAATGGTTTGGGGTGTAATTGTTAATTGGGTTTGAAAAGGCGGTTGGTTTAAGAAAGTAATATCCACTGCGTCTGAAACCAATTTTTTAAATTCAGCTTGTGTTTCCGGCATTAAGTTTACGCCGATGATATAAATATGATAGCGTGTTTCGGGTCGTTTATACATCAACAAAGAGAAAAGCGATACTTGCGTTGAGAGAATGGATTGATAATCCAATAGGTAAACAATAGGAATGGCTTTAGGATTGGGTTTTTGTTTTAAAATCGTTAAAGGCCCCGGCACATGTCCCAGCAGATTTAAAACAGCTTGCGGAATTTTGGGCAGATAGCGAATAAATTCTTGAGTGAGAGGTTGTAATGGGTTACTCCATGGTTTTTGATCGGCATTAAAATGAAGGATAAATGGGTGTTTTAAATCGGCTTGAAAGGCTTTCTTAAGATATTGCGGAAAATACTTGATTTGGGGGTGAGAATTAAAAGCGGTTTGGACATTCCAACGCGTGTTTAAATAATAGGTTTGATTTTCAAAGACCAAATTAAATAAATCTGTTGCGGATAAATTCAATCCTTTGAACATTGTCAGTATCTTTTTTTGAAGATCCATGATTTTATATTCATCCATGCGACGGATGTTCATGACTAAAACGCCGGTATTGAAATAGTGGTGTGGATTAAATAAATTAAGTTGCAATAAACGATTAAAAGTATTTTGTTTTAATTTTAAATCCGTTGCATTTAATAAAGCTTGAAGAGGCGTATCCAAAGCAGCGGCTATCAGGTATTTTTTTATCCGCGTTTTATAGAGATTAGCGATGTTTGTTTTAATTAAAATATCCGTATCCAAACAAATGACTTTAGAATAATATTGAAAAATTTCGGGAATAAAAAATTTATAAAAAGTCGAGCGTTGATTAGTGCGGCGTGCATAATCTTGAACAAAGGGATAGCGGTTGAAAAAGTAAGACACGTTATAAAATCGGATTTGCACATTTTTATTGTTCCGAATTAACTCTTTAAATGTGGTTTGATATCGATTCAATAAATTTTCATGTAAAATAACAATATCATAATGATGGAAGGTATCAATATGTTCCAATAATGATTTAAGTGTAATCATTAAAATAGGCGCATCAGTTTCTCCAACGGAAAAAACAAGCGGAATATTATGTGTTAATGTCGTCGGTTTTGGAAATTCCTGCAATAATGGATTCTTCTTCATAAAATCAAGTATCTGAACAGCCTGTCGATGAATATCGGTTAAAATACGCGGCAGGTATCGGATAAACAGAGCACTTTTTTGAAAGGTTGATGGACGTAGTGGATCTCCATGGAATAAATCCGGTCTGAAATAACGAGCATAGTTATAGGGAAAGCCTTTGAATTTTTCACCGACTTCAATGGCATGGTCATTTCTCAATCGGGACAGATTTAATTCAGAATGATGAATTAAATTATGCAAGTATTTTTGATATAAATTATAAAACGGTCGGATATTGGAAATCAGCATAAAACGTTTTAAGCAATTGAGTGTTAAACGTAGCTGTGCCTTTTCAAAGAAATAACGCATGTTAACAGCGTTGGGATGTGTTTCAAATTGTGTCTTTAATACCTCAAAAGCGGTAAACATTTGTGGATATGTTTTGTTATCCCAACTGAGAGATTTTTTGTTGCCAACTCTATAATAATACAAGCATTCATCTAAATGAATTATTGTGCGTGCTAATGCTAACGCTGGTAAAGTGAGGCCCAAGTCAGTCGCATAAAAGAAACCGTCCGAAAAAGAAAGTTTGTTTTGTGTGATTAAATCTTTTTTAAACAGTTTGGCAAAAGCATGAACGGGAACCGCCGCTAAAATATTTTCTGTTTGTGCAGACAAGGGAGTTGGTAAAACGGAGGGTAATTTTTCTTCCCCTAAACGAGGCGTGTTAGCCATATTCCCGGTATAATGAAAAGAATCAAAGCACACAATATCTGCATTTGTTTTTACGGCTTGTTCATAAGCAGTTTTAAGCATATCTTTATGACAAATATCATCCGCATCCACAAAACACAGATAATTCCCGGTTGATTTTTGAATGCCGACATTGCGGGCAACACCGGGGCCTTGATGTTTTTGGGTAAAAATTTTTAAGCGTTTATCTTTCGTGGAAAAACGTTTTAACAGGGCGTATGTGTTATCCGTTGAGCCGTCATCAATGCACAAAATTTCAATGTCTTTAAATGATTGTGTTTGAAGTGAAGAAAGACATTTTTCCAAATAAACAGCGGCATTATAAATTGGAACAATAACTGAAATTTTGGGCAATTTTAAATTTCTCCTTTTCCCTTTTTTGGGATTTTTAGGATATCGGAATTTGCTTCAAAAATCAAGTTTCTTTTCCATGTTTTAAAAAGAATATAAAAAAGCACAAAAAATGAAAAGTTATGCTTGCATATTTGAGTAAATTAAAATATGGTTAATTTATGGATTGAATTTTTTTATGAGGTTATGATGCGTGTTTTGTTAATTGAAGATGATAAGGCGATGAGTCAAAATATCGCTTTGATCTTGAAAAAAGAAGGGATGGTTGTGGATGTGTCGGCTTTGGGGGAAGATGGGTTGGAAGTCGGCAAATTATACGATTATGACATTGTGATTTTGGATTTGAAATTACCGGATATGGATGGGTTGGATGTGTTAAAACATTTGCGAGCCTCCAACATTAATACGCCGGTATTGATTTTGTCCGGATTAAATTCTCCGGATAAAAAAGTGTCAGGCTTATGCTGTGGAGCTGATGATTATTTAACAAAGCCGTTCGATCGCAGTGAATTGATTGCTCGCGTAAATGCAATTGTGCGCCGAGCAAAAGGCCATGCAGATCCGATTGTGCGCACCGGGTTGTTGGAAGTGAACTTAAACACTAAAGTTGTAACCGTTAATGGAAAGGTCGTTCATTTAACCGGAAAGGAATATGCTTTATTGGAATTATTATCTTTACGCAAAGGAATTACGTTAAATAAAGAACAATTTTTAAATCACTTATATGGTGGTATGGATGAACCGGAGATGAAAATCATTGATGTTTTTATGTGTAAAATGCGTAAAAAATTGATGAAATTAACGGGTGGTATTGACTACATTCAAACGGTGTGGGGGCGTGGTTATATTTTGCAAGATATCGTTCCTGAACCGATTGTTAAAAAGAAAAAATAAAACTATTTTTCGGTTTTTCTTCGTTTTAAATAAGCCTTGATTTTTTAAGGGTTTTGATGTATAATCCCGCCTAAATTTTTAGAAAAAGGAATTTCAGTATGCATCAAAATATCAGAAACATTGCGATTATCGCACACGTTGACCATGGTAAAACCACATTTGTAGATGCTTTTTTAAAGCAAAGTGGTGTTTTTCGGGATAATCAGCAGGTGGTAACCTGTGTAATGGATTCCGGCGATTTGGAACGTGAACGTGGCATTACGATTTTAGCCAAGTGTACGTCCGTTGAATGGGGAGGGTATCGCATTAACATTGTGGATACGCCGGGACACGCCGATTTTGGAGGCGAAGTAGAACGAATTTTATCTATGGTAGATGGGGTAATTGTGTTGGTTGATGCCGCAGAAGGCCCTTTACCCCAAACAAAATTTGTGGTGGGAAAGGCTTTAAAATTGGGTTTGCGTCCGATTGTGGTGATTAATAAAATTGATCGACCGGATGCCAGACCAATTGAAGTGCATAATGAAATTTTTGATTTATTTGCTGATTTGGGTGCAACGGATGAACAATTAGATTTTCCGACATTATTTGCCAGTGGTCGTGAAGGGTGGGCAGTTAATGATTTAGCTGATGAACGCGTGGATATTAAACCCTTATTTAATAAAATTATTGAACACGTTCCGGCGCCAAAAGTCAATGAAAACGAACCATTTAAAATGTTGGTAACAACGTTGGAAGCAGATCCGTTTGTCGGTCGTGTTTTAACAGGGCGTGTGATGTCCGGTAAATTAAAAGTAAATACGATGATTAAAGCATTAGGACGTGATAACAGTGTTTTGGAAACGGCGCGGGCCAGCAAAATTATGGCATTTCGCGGGTTGAAACGCACGGCAATTGAAGAAGCGATTGCGGGTGATATTGTCAGTATTGCCGGTTTTACCAAAGCAACGGTAGCAGATACGTTATGTGCCCCAGAGGTGATGGAATGTATTCCTTCTCAACCGATTGATCCTCCGACTTTGGCAATGACATTCTCGGTAAATACATCGCCGTTGGCCGGAACCGAAGGAGATAAAGTGACATCTCGAATGATTTGGGATCGCTTGGAAAAAGAAGTGGAAGGAAACGTGGCTTTGAAAATTTCCAAAACAGATGCGACTGATTCCTTTGAAGTGGCCGGACGCGGTGAATTGCAGTTGGGTATTTTGATTGAAACAATGCGGCGGGAAGGGTTTGAATTATCTATTTCACGCCCTCGTGTTTTATTTCATGAAGAAAATGGTCAAAAAATGGAGCCCGCCGAAGAAGTGACGGTTGATGTAGATGATCAGTATTCCGGCGTGGTAGTGGAAAAAATGAGTTTGCGTAAAGCTGAATTGATGCAGATGATTCCGTCCAACGGCAAAACACGATTGATTTTTATTGCACCGTCTCGGGGACTTATCGGATATCATAGCGAGTTTTTAACAGATACGTGCGGAACGGGTGTTTTAAACCGTATCTTCCACAGCTATATCCCTTATAAGGGCCCAATTGCAGGGCGTAGAAACGGGGTCTTGATTTCAACGGAAGCGGGAAAGGCAGTTCCTTATGCGCTTTGGAAAATTCAAGAACGTGGCCCCTTGTTTATTCCGGCTGGTGTGCAGGTGTATGCCGGTATGATTATCGGAGCGAATGCCAAATCCGGTGATATTGAAGTGAATCCGATTAAGGGAAAGCAGTTGACAAATATGCGGGCAGCTGGTAAAGATGAAGCTGTGACGTTATATCCGCCGGTGCAAATGTCTTTGGAAGCATCATTGGCGTATATTGAAGATGATGAATTGGTGGAAGTAACGCCGAAAACAATTCGGTTACGCAAAAAATTGTTAGATTCTAACGACAGACGAAAAGCCGAACGCAAGAAAGAAGAGTAAAATGACCAGTTGGAAAACCGCTTTAAAAGGATATACAAAACAGAAAATCTGGTTATTCCTTTTTTTGGGTTTTTCATGCGGATTGCCTTATAATTTATTAGGATATAGTTTATCCTTATGGTTAAAGGATGCAGGATTCGCGCTGGCGGTTATCGGGTTTTTTAGTCTTGTTTTCATTCCATACAGTTTAAAATTTTTATGGGCTCCCTTTGTGGATTGGGTTCAGATTCCTTATTTTTCCGAACGGTATGGCCGTAAAAAGGCATGGGGATTTTTATTTCAAATAGGATTAGTAGTTAGTATTTTTGCGTTGGCTGCTTTTCCTCCGCAAGAAAGCGCGTGGATTATTACCTTTATTTTAGCTCTTTGTGTGGCGTTTTTTGCCAGCAGTCAGGATATTGTTGTGGATGCTTTGCGAATTGATACGTTGAAAACAGAAGAGTTAGGTGAAGGAGCAGGTGCGTATCAATTCGGCTATCGGATGGGATTATTGTTATCCGGTGCCGGTGTGGTGGCATTATCCAATTTAATCCCGTGGTCGATGGCGTATATGATTGTGGGGTGTTTCGTTTTAACGGGGTTTATTTCGTTATTCTTTATTCGTGAAGAAAAAACGCCTTTGGTAGACAAGCAGTCCAATTGGCTGTCTGATTTTATTCAAAAGCCTTTTATAGATTTTATGCGGCATTCAGGATGGATGTTGATTTTAATTTTCATTATTTTGTATAAACTAAATAATGCTGTTTTGGGGCGCATGGCGTTGCCGTTTTATGATGATATTGGTTTTTCAAAAGAACAAATTGCACTTGTTTCCGGAGCGTTCGGACCATGGATTACGATGGCAGGTATTCCCGTTGGCGGGTTATTGGTGATGCGGTTTGGGATTTTAAAATCTTTGTTCGGATTGGGATTCGTTGAAATAATGACTTCATTGGCATTTATGTGTTTGGCTTTATTAGGACCTTCCATGCCGGCTTTTTTGGCTGTTATTATCTTTGACAATATTGTTGGTGGTATGGGGGGAGCCGTTTTTGTGGCTTATTTATCCAGTTTATGTTCCAAAGCGTATTCTGCAACGCAATATGCGTTGTTAACCAGTTTTATGGCAGTGGCTTCATCTGTTGTGGCAGCGATTAGCGGTGTTTGGGCGGATCAAATGGGATGGCCGTTGTTCTTTTTCTTTACCGGATGTTTGATGTTGCCGGCTTTATGTTTGTTGAAGTATTTAATGCGGGGAAGCAGATGAATAAAAATAAAAGATATCAATGTTTGGTTTATTCGGATAAAAAAACAAAAGAAAGCGTTTTAATTTGGAGCGGAAACCAAACACCGGCTCAGGTGGCTGCACGCCAGGATATCCCGTTTGGAAAAATTTATGCTACAGCTCAAATTGCATATGATGTTAAGAAAAATCGATGGAAAATTTTAGATTTGAACCCGCTTTTTAATAGTTGTTATCGGTTGAATGAAGATGAGCAGTTAATTTTTCAAAAAATTGCAGAATTAGAGAAAATAGAGACAACTCAATCTATGGAAGCACTAAAAAAAAGACGTGATAGATAAAATCAACTTTATTTAAAAAATATAAAAATGTGATATAATAAAAAAGTGATGTCTTTAACACGGATTGGAGGAGGGCTTTATGAGTATTTTATCATTTTTGGGGAAAAAACAGGTATTGAATTCTCAAAAAACGTATAGCGGTCGAGCAGTAGTTTATAATGATTCAATTACAGGAAAGGGACAGGATAAAGTTCTTTTATGGTTCGCTGACAGTCAAGGAAGAATGCCCTCTATTGGCCAAAAGTTAAAAGAAAGAGGAATTGAATCGCACCAGATATGTAGCGTTGCCAGAATTGCTTATTGCCCGCATGAAACGGAAATACAGAAGCGTTTTTGCATTATTGATTATTCTTCAGAACGCAATTTAAATCAAATGGGAGAAAATGGTCGTTTTGACAAAAAAGCAACACTTACAAAAGAAAATGATATGAAAATGCAGGATGCTCGCTTAATTTTAGATATGGCTCGTCAGATGAAGAGGTTGCCGACGCATTCGGAATGTGCTGCAGCACACCATCCGTTAAAAAGTTCGGAACGGGCTTGGAATTTATTTAATAAAAAGAGGACACGCTGATGATTGAACGCGCTAAATATATTGTTTATTGGGATCAGGAAGAAAATCAAAAGAAGGTTGTTTATTCTTTTGAGCGGGGTGGGCATGGATATCTAGTAGATTTTTATAATATTGCTCCGGAAACAATTTCCTCTTTCGGTGTTGTTCAATGTGAAAGAGAAAAGAAAACGGTCCAAATTATTGAAAACGCTGTTTGGGAGAATCCCGGAAAATCTAAAATATGGAAGAAAGTATTTGAAGAAGATAATCCGATCGTGATTAAAGCTTTTCAAGAACATATGGCATCAGATAATCAAAAAGTTGATTTGACAGCGCATTTCTTGAAACAAAAAGAACGATAATTTTTTCCAAAAGGCCACTGATAGAGGTGTCCTTCTTTAATCAAAAATAACCTGATCGTCTGGATTCCCCATATTTAAAACACGGCGTGCAGATTCTTCTAATTGATCTAAATCCAATGAGTTGGGAGAAAGTGATTTAACTTTTGCACGCATCAATTTCTTTTCTTCTGCTGTTTCCATGGCAATGTTACGAGCGAGTTCAATTTCTTGGTCCAATTGCCATGAACGGCGTAATCCCCTGTTTCCTTGAATGGTATGATAAATAAAATAAATACTCATTAAAATACAAAACAAAGGAATAACTCGAATACGAAATGATATTGGTTTCATTAGTTTATTCCGTTAAAGGTTTCGGTTTTGGCATGGAATTCTTTGTCGAATTGGACGGTTTATAGATCGTAACTCGATTACGACCATTTTCTTTTGATTGATAAAGAGCATCATCCGCACCTTGAATAATTGCATTTAAAGAATCAAAATATTTGGAAAAAGCAAGGCCAATGCTGATAGTTATGCGAATTTCTTTATCTTCAAAAATGGTTGTCATGTTTTCTATGGAATCCCGCAAGCGTTCTGCAACAATAAATCCGGGGTTTTCTTCCGTTTGTGCTAATAAAATAATAAACTCTTCACCTCCGAAACGTGCCAAAATATCGGTATCTCTTAAATTTGCTTTTAAATGAAGAGACAGATTTTTTAATACTTCATCTCCCGCTTGATGCCCATAGGTATCATTAATTTTTTTAAAATGATCAATGTCCAGCATTAAAATACAGCACGGAGTTTGATAGCGCCAAGATTTATTCATTTCTTTATGCGCCATGGTTTCAAATTGGCGACGGTTAAACAAACCCGTTAGCGAGTCTGTAGAAGCTTTTTCATAAAGTTCCGTTTCTTTTTCTTTACGATGAGTAATATCTTTGAAGGTTGTATAAAGAGCCAGTTCTCCATCTAAATCAATAACACGGGTGGAAAGAGATACCCAAAAAGTTTTATATGTTTGCGGATCTTTCATTTGTACTTCAAAATCTTCAATTGTATTTTCACGTTTTATGCGGGAAATTAACTCGGTGCGCTTAACGGAATCAGCAAAATAATTGGAAAACGTAAAGGTGGGTATCTTATCTTTTGGTAAATTAAAAAGTTTTTGGGCTTTCGGATTGATGATTAAAATACTGTCGTCCAATAAACGAGAGATTAAAATCGGGAAAGGAGAAGCATTAATGATTAAATCCCTTTTGGCTCGTTCGGCTAAAATAGAGCGTTCCAATGTGGCACAATACGTGCCGATCAAATTGATTTGAGAGGCGAGTGAGAGAAATAAAACAATAGCATAAGCAATCGCTTGCCAAATCCAGGTATGTGGGGTTTCAAACAAAATGGCCTGGGTATAATAAAAACCTAAAAAGAGAAATCCTAACCCAATTGCTCGCAGGGCATGGGTTTGACGAGCAGATTGAACAAAAACAAGCGCGATTCCAAGTCCCAAAAAAGCAGAAGAAATATAAATATTCGGAAGTATTGTAAATAACTTTGCAAATTCAGGGCTTCGTTCAATTAAAAAGCCGGCAGCCATTAAACAGGCGGAGCAGATGAGCGAAAAAGTGAAGCTGGAAAAGATAAAGCGTAAAATTTGAAGAGCGCTGGAGATAAACAGAGCGGTTGAAATGCACACCAAAGATAAATTAATCCATTCCACGACAGAAGGGTAAATGTTAATTCTGTATCCAAAATGTGCTGAAACCAATGGGGATACTTGATACCCCATCAAGATAATGTTTTTGAAAGCCAATACGTAAAAAGCATAGCAAAGTGCTTTTAAACCACCTTTTATTGTGCTTTGATTATAGAAAAAACCAATGGAAAAAGCCAAAATTAAAGAGCCAACCAATTCCGGCCCGTATGCTTTAAATAAGGACATATAAAAATTGAATAATTCTATTGCCATAGCGTCTTCCCTTTTCGTTTCTTTTTCAACTATACGGTAAAAATTATTTTTTTTAAAGAAAAATCTGTTTTTCTGACTTGCAAAATACAATGTTATGACCTATATAACATTTAACACAGCGTGTAAGCTCGGTTAAGTTATTCAACTAAAGGAGAAAAATTATGGGAAAAATACTTGGTATTGATTTAGGTACAACAAATTCATGCATGGCTATCATGGATGGAAAAGATGTTAAAATTTTGGAAAATAGAGAAGGCGCCAGAACAACCCCTTCTATGGTTGCTTTTACCTCAAAAGGAGAACGCTTGGTCGGTCAACCGGCAAAACGGCAGGCTGTAACCAATCCAGAAGGAACATTATTCTCTATTAAACGTTTAATCGGTCGTCGGTATGATGATAAAATGGTTGTTAAAGATAAGGAATTAGTCCCATATCATATCGTCTCGGGAGATAATGGGGATGCTTGGGTGGAAGTGCAGGGTAAAAAATATGCTCCCAGTCAAATTTCCGCATTCGTATTACAAAAACTGAAAGATGATGCCGAAAGTTATTTGGGTGAAAAAATTACACAAGCAATCATTACCGTGCCGGCTTATTTCGATGATTCTCAACGGCAAGCAACCAAAGATGCCGGTAAAATTGCAGGTTTAGAAGTATTGCGGATTATTAATGAACCAACTGCGGCTGCTTTGGCTTATGGTATGGACGCAAAAAAATCCGGAACGATTGCGGTTTACGATTTGGGAGGCGGTACATTTGATGTATCCATTTTGGAAATCGGTGATGGTGTGTTTGAAGTGAAATCAACCAATGGTGATACTTTCTTAGGTGGGGAAGATTTCGATGCCCGCGTGATGGATTATTTGGCTGATGAATTTAAAAAAGAGCAAGGAATTGATTTAAGACAAGATCGATTGGCTTTACAACGCTTGAAAGAAGCAGCTGAAAAGGCAAAAATTGAATTGTCCAGTGCAACTCAAACAGACATTAATTTGCCGTTTATTACGGCTGATGCGACGGGGCCGAAGCATTTAAACGTGACGTTGACACGCGCCAAATTGGAATCTTTATGTGAAGATTTATTAAATCGGACAAAAGGACCAATGGAAAAAGCTTTAAAAGATGCCGGTTTGTCCAAAGATCAAATTGACGAAGTTATTTTGGTCGGAGGGATGACTCGTATGCCGGCTGTTCAAAAAATTGTTCAGGATTTCTTCGGTAAAGAACCCCATAAAGGCGTTAATCCGGATGAAGTGGTAGCAATGGGCGCTGCGATTCAAGGCGGAGTGTTAAAAGGAGATGTGAAAGATGTGTTGTTATTGGATGTGACCCCGTTATCTTTGGGGATTGAAACACTGGGTGGCGTCTTTACACGTTTGATTGATCGTAATACAACGATTCCGACTAAAAAATCGCAAGTATTCTCAACGGCTGAAGATGGACAAACCGCTGTGACAATTCGAGTTTTCCAAGGGGAACGCGAAATGGCACGCGACAATAAATTGTTGGGGCAATTTGATTTAATCGGAATTCCGCCGGCTCCGCGTGGTATGCCACAAATTGAAGTCAGTTTTGATATTGACGCGAACGGAATTGTGAATGTTTCGGCTAAAGATAAGGCAACCGGAAAAGAGCAAAACATTCGCATTCAAGCTTCCGGTGGATTGAAAGATTCGGATATTGAGCAAATGGTGAAAGATGCTGAAGCGCATGCTGAAGAAGACAAGAAGATGAAAGAAGCGATTGAGGCGCGCAACCATGCAGATGCATTGATTTACTCAACAGAAAAATCATTGAAAGAACATGGGGATAAAATTCCGGCATCAGATAAAGAAGCGATTGAAAACGCATTGAAAGAATTAAAAGATGTGTTAGAATCCAACGATGCTGAAACGATTAAATCCAAAACGGATGCGTTGGCGCAAGCTTCCATGAAATTGGGCGAGGCGATGTATAAAGAGCAACAAGCTGCAGGTGCTCAACCGACAGGAGAGCAGTCTCAAACGGAAGAAGCAAAACCAGCCGATGAAACGGTGGTTGATGCCGATTTTGAAGAAGTGAAAAAGTAAAGCTTCTGATAGAAAAGGTCGCCCAACCTTTCGTGTTGGGCGCTCTTTTGTGGCTTGTATCTCGGATAAAAATATGTTATAAAACATACACTTTTAGTATTTTGAAAACACAATGATATGAAAAAAGATTATTACGAAGTTTTAGGTGTTCAAAAAGGTTCTTCGGCAGATGAAATAAAGCGAGCTTTTCGCTTAAAGGCAAAGGAGTTTCATCCGGATCATCATCCGGGCGATAAGGAAGCCGAACAACATTTTAAAGAAATTAACGAAGCGTATGATGTGTTGAAAGATCCGCAGAAAAAAGCGGCTTATGATCAATATGGTCATGCGGCTTTTTCGGGCGGTATGGGAGGAAATGGCGCCGGTTTCGGTGGATTTGATTTCTCCGGAACCGGTTTTGAATCTATTTTTGAAGAGATGTTTTCCAACTTTGGCAGTAGTGCGCGGACGCGTACAAATCCGCAATCAGCGCCGGTGGATATGCGTTATGACTTATCCATTTCATTGGAAGAAGCATATACTGGTTTAAAGAAAAAAATTAAAGTTGAAACATATGCCAGTTGTGAAAAATGCGGTGGAAGAGGCGGTAAGGAAATACAAACATGCGGCACTTGCAACGGGCAAGGTCGCGTGCGGCAACGGCAAGGCTTTTTTGTGGTGGAAACGGAATGTCCGGTTTGCCATGGAACGGGAAAAAGCATTAAAGACCCGTGTATGACTTGTCAAGGAACCGGTCGCGTACGCAAAACAAAAGAATTGGAAGTGAATATCCCAAAAGGCGTGGATTCCGGCGTTCGGATGCGTTTATCCGGCGAAGGCAGTGTGGGTGTACGTGGGCAAAAAGCCGGTGATTTGTATGTCTTTTTAACTGTAAAGAAGCATTCTGTTTTTGAGCGCGAAGGGGATCACTTATATTGTGAAATGCCTATTCCGATGACAACAGCGGCATTAGGTGGGAAGGTGATTGTGCCCACAATTGACGGGCATGGTGCTGAAGTGGAAATTAAAGCGGGTACGCAAACCGGTGCGCAAATAAAAGTGAAAGGCAAAGGGATGCCTCGTTTACGGTCGGATGTGTATGGCGATTTATTCATTACATTGATTGTGGAAACGCCGAGAAACATGACCGCGCGTCAAAAAGAATTGTTGAAAGAATTTGAAGCGGAAGGTCAAAACAACCAATCAGCTTATAGCGAGTTTTTAAACAAAGTTAAAGATTGGTGGGATGCCTTATAATAAAAGGAAAGAGGTGTTTTGAAACACCTCTTTTTTTTGATTAATTTAAGGTGGTGGCAATTTTTTTTTGAATATTTTTGATAAAGTTTTTTTTGAAGTTGTCGTCTTCATGTATTCGGACCAAAAAATAAAAAACTTTTGTCAGAAAATCAATTTCCCGCTCGGTGAATTTGTTTTCTTTTAACAGACGTTGAAATAAAATAAACGCTTCATCTAAAAATTGCACTTTTTCTTGATGTAAATTTAATTGCATGGTTTCCCCCTTGTGCGTTATGAATAAACAAAACCCACGCGGGATTTTCCCAAGTAGGCGGATGTTAAAACACCGTGATATCACTAAAACGGCTCGGTTTATTGGGCTGAAGCTTTATTCGCCGACATCCACTCGCACAGATGTTTTTATCATACCCCACAAAGGGAGCAAGAATTATTTTAATTGATTTTTGGGTGCTTTTCGGGCAAACTGGAGGGTATGAAAAAATCGTATTTTTTAAAACGGCTGCTTTTTATTCCCATTACGTTGTTCGGCATTATGTTGGTCAATTTTTTGTTTGTTCAGATGGCACCCGGCGGACCGGTAGAGCAAATGATGCAGAAAATTGAAAGCGGTGCCGGCGTGAATACATTGGGACATTTTGCCGGTGCGGGTGGTGGTGAAGTGGCTGGTGGCGGAGATTCACGGTATCGCGGAGCGCAAGGGTTGCAGGCGGAATTAAAAAAAGAATTGGAAAAACAATTCGGATTTGACAAGCCCTTATGGGTGCGTTTTGGTGTGATGATGAAAAACTATTTGACGTTTGATTTCGGAAATAGTTTTTATCAAAATAAGCCGGTTATCGGATTGATTTTGGAAAAAATGCCGGTTTCTATTTCGTTGGGTATTTGGAGCACGCTTTTAATTTATCTTATTTCCATTCCGTTGGGGATTCGCAAAGCAGTTCGGCATGGATCTCAAATGGATCGGATGAGCAGTTGGTTTTTAACGGTTTCTTATGCGCTTCCATCCTTTTTATTAGCTATTTTTTTATTGATTATTTTTGCCGGTGGTCGGTATTTGGATTGGTTTCCGCTGCAAGGGTTAGTTTCTGAAAATTGGAGCAGTCTTAGTTTTTTTCACAAAATTGCGGATTACTTTTGGCATTTATGTTTGCCGGTGTTAGCCATGACATTGGGTGGCTTAGCCGGGTTGACTTTTTTAACCAAAAATGCGTTTTTGGAAGAAATTCATAAAAATTATGTGCGCACAGCACGCGCCAAAGGAGTGCCCGAAAATCGCATTCTATATCATCACATTTTCAGGAACGCGATGTTGATTGTGATTGCGGGATTTCCGGCAATGCTTATTAGTATGTTATTTACGGGCTCGGTTTTAATTGAAGTGATTTTCTCGTTAGATGGCTTGGGTTTGTTAGGATTTGAAGCTGTTCAAAGTCGCGATTACCCGGTTGTTTTTGGTACGCTTTATTTATTTGCTTTATTGGGATTGATTCTAAATTTAATCAGCGATTTTGTTTACACGTTAGTGGATCCGCGTATCAATTTTGAAAAGAGGAGCAGTTGATGAATTCTTTAATGCGCCGGCGGTTCCAGATTTTTAAAAAAAATAAGCGGGCTTATTATGCGGCGTGGATTTTGTTGGGAATTTTTTTACTTTCTTTGCTTGCGCCGCTCATTGCTAATGATCATCCGCTTGTTTTAATGTATAAGGATAAATTGTATTTCCCGCCGTTTGAAACGATTTCTGACGCCGTTTTGGATGGTAATTTGCCGACAGAGGCTGATTTTGCCGATAATTACACCAGATATCAGATTCAAAAAAATGGTTGGATGGTGATGCCAATTGTGCCTTATCGGTATGATTCTGTGGATTATTTTTCAACGGAACCCTTTCCGGCAAGTCCTTCTTTCAATCATTGGTTGGGGACAGATGATCAGGGACGTGATGTGTTGGCGCGGTTAATTTATGCATTGCGTATCAGTTTATTATTCGGGCTAATTTTAACATTTTTTTCAGTGCTTATTGGGGTGATTGTGGGAGCTGTGCAGGGATATTTCGGTGGGCGAACAGATTTGTTCATTGGTCGGTTTTTAGAGATTTGGGGGTCATTACCGCAGTTATTTATTTTAATCATTGTATCCAGTTTGATTGCACCGGGATTTTTATCATTACTGATTGTTTTGTTATTGTTCAGCTGGACCAGTTTAACCGGTGTGGTGCGAGCTGAATTTTTAAAAACACGTGAGATGGATTATGTGCGGGCAGCAAAAGGCTTAGGTGTTTCGGATTTTCATATTATTGTGCGGCATATTTTACCAAATGCATTAGTGGCGACAATTACATATATCCCTTTTATGATTTCCGGTGCAATTGTGGCGTTAACGGCGTTGGATTTTTTAGGATTTGGTTTGCCTCCCGGGGAACCGAGTTTGGGAGAATTAGTGCGTATCAGTAAGGAAAATTTACAAGCGCCGTGGTTGGGTGTGACCGTCTTTATTGTTTTAACGGGTGTTTTGTCTTTGCTACTATTTGTAGGTGAGGGTGTGCGCGATGCGTTTGATCCTTCTCAAAAAGGAGAAGGGGTATGAGCAATTTATTGGAAATTAAAGAATTACGGGTTCACTTTGCCGGATTTTCACCGGTGAGAGGTGTTTCTTTGGCGGTTAAAGCGGGCGAAATTGTGGCGTTGGTCGGTAACAGCGGTTCGGGGAAGTCTTCATTAGGTATGGCTTTGCTCAAGTTGCAAGAAGGTGTGAAATTATCCGGCAGTATTTTATTTAATCGACAAGAATTGATTGGGTTATCTGAAGAACAGATGCAGAAGATACGTGGTTCTAAAATCGCGATGATTTTTCAAGAGCCGATGACTTCTCTTAATCCTTTACATAAAGTGGGTAACCAGATTTTGGAAGTGTTGGAATTACATGCGCAACAGGCAACCAAGCAGCGGGTTTATGAGTTATTAAAATTAGTGGAATTAAATGACGTGAAGCGGATTTATGAATCTTATCCGCATATGCTTTCCGGCGGGCAGAGGCAACGCATTATGATTGCGATGGCGTTGGCAGGTAATCCCGATTTATTGATTGCAGATGAGCCGACAACTGCATTAGATATTACTGTTCAACAGCAAATTTTAACCTTATTAAAAACTATTCAGCAAAAATTGGGGTTAGCGATTTTATTTATCACGCATGATTTGGATTTGGTCCGCACTTTTGCTGCTCGGGTATATGTGATGAAGTTTGGCAAAATTATTGCAACTCGTGTGCCAGAAAAAGAAGAAAAAAAACAACGAGTCTCGTTTGCAGGCTCTTCAAAACTTTTATTAAATGTGCAAAATTTGCAAGTGAAGTATGGGGCTTTTACGGCCTTGGAAAAGGCTTCGTTTCAATTACATCAGAAGCAGAATTTGGGAATTGTCGGCGAAAGCGGATCGGGAAAAACATCGTTAGGGCTGGGGTTGGTTCGCTTAATTAAATCCAGCGGAAAAATTCAGTTGTTAGGGGAGCCGTTCAGTACGTTCAGCGGTTCAAAATTGCGTGCGGCACGGGCTCATATACAAATGGTATTTCAAGATCCGGCATCAGCTTTAAACCCGCGAATGAGTGTGGCTGAATTAGTGCAGGAGGGGTTGAAAGTTCATCAGCCCTCATTAACGGTTGCCGAGTGTTTCAATCGGGTGGCGGATACATTAAAAGCCGTCGGGTTGAAAAAAGAAATTATGCACCGTTATCCGCATGAGTTATCCGGCGGGCAACGCACTCGGGTGATGTTGGCTCGGGCGTTGATTTTAAAGCCAGAGATTTTGATTTTGGATGAAATTACGGCCGCGTTGGATATTTATACACAGCGTAATATTTTGTTATTATTAGATGAATTACAGGTGCAGTTTGGATTGTCCTATATTTTCATCACGCATGATATGAATGTGGTGCGGCAGATGTGCGATGATATGATGGTTTTATATCAGGGAAAAGTGGTAGAGCAAGGAAAGTGTCAGGCGATTATACATCATCCGAAAGAGGATTATACAAAGGCTTTATTACAGGCGAGTTTTTAAATAGATTGTGAAATATCTAGATAAAAATTTGACTTTTGATTCGGTTTTTGGTATGCTTTAAAACGGAAAGACGGGCGGGCTGTTAGGTCAGCGGGTCAGGTTCGGAAGAAAGCAGCCCAACTTAATTGGAACGGGTCGTCTTTCCGCTTTAAGAAGCTTTTTAGGATTGAAAATGGCATCAACTTCTCAGGTTTTGGCAAGAAAATATCGCCCGCAAACGTTTGACGATTTAATCGGGCAAGATGTGTTGGTGCGGACGATTACAAATGCCATTGAAACAAATCGTTTGGCGCATGCATATATGTTAACCGGTATTCGCGGTATTGGCAAAACAACTTCGGCGCGTATTATTGCTAAAGGATTGAATTGCATTGGACCGGATGGAAAAGGAGGTATGACCCCTAATCCGTGTGGAAAATGTCGGCATTGTATTGATATCACAAATGATGCGCATATTGATGTGGTGGAAATTGATGCTGCCAGCAATACCGGAATTGATAATGTGCGGGATGTGATTATTGAAGGGGCAAAATATAACCCTGTTTCGGCACGGTTTAAAATTTACATTATTGATGAAGTTCATATGTTGAGTAAAGCTGCGTTTAATGCATTATTGAAAACATTGGAAGAGCCGCCGGAACGGGTCAAATTTATTTTTGCAACAACGGAAATTCGGAAAGTTCCCGTGACGATTTTATCGCGTTGTCAACGGTTTGATTTAAAGCGCTTGGATGAGAAAACATTGACGGAGCATCTGGCCCGTATTTCTTTAAAAGAAGGAGTCAAAGCTGAAGAAACGGCATTGCAGTTGATTGCCAAAGCCGGTGATGGTTCTGTGCGTGATTCATTATCTTTATTGGATCAGGCGATTGCGCATTTTGAGGGGAATATCACAACCGATCAAGTGCGTCAAATGTTGGGGTTGGCAGATAAAACGGCGTTGTTTGATTTATATGAAAATTTAATGGTCGGAAATATGGAAAAGGCCTTAATGTTGTGGGAAAATCAATATGAATCCGGGGCCGATCCGATTGTGGTGGCAACCGATTTGTTGGATTTGACGCATTGGTTGACGCGTTTAAAAATTGTGCCGGCGTTAATTAAAGATGTCAGTATTTCCGAAACCGAGAGAGTGCGTGGACAAAAGTTAGCTGATTCTTTATCTATGGCGCAATTAACGCGGACGTGGCAGATGTTATTAAAAGGATTATCCGAAATTAAAAATGCTGATTATCCGATGAAAGCGTTTGAAATGGTCTTGATTCGGCTGGCTTATGCTGCTGAATTACCGACACCGGCTGAGCTGGTGGGCGAATTAAAAAAAAAATCTGAAACAGCTTCAATCGGTTTAACTGTTGCGGCGTCAACAGCGATTGTTCAACCCAAAAAGGAATCTGCACATAAAGAAGAAAAGATAGTGGCTGTTTCTCATCAAGAAAATGCAGAACCGTTGATTGTTTTTAAATCAATGAATGATGTTTCGGCTTTATTGCGACAGGAAAATCAACGTATTTTGGCTTTTAATGTGGATAAATGTATTCGGCCTATTCGGTTAGAAAAAAATCGATTAGTTTGTTCTTTAACGGAAGAAGCACCGCGTGATTTGGTCGCTCAATTGAATCAATTTTTATCGGCTAAAACGGGCATTCCCTTTGAAATCATTGTAGAAGAAAATGGTGGTGGGCAAACGGTGCAAGAAACAGCCATTACCCAAAAGAAACAACAATTATCAGATTTGCAAAAAAATCCAATGGTGGCTACGGTGTTAAAAACTTTTAAAGGGGCCAAAATTGAAAGTTTTAAGAAAAAACAACATTCAGATGCGAATGAAGCAGATGGATTAGAAGAAAAGAGCGAATAGTTTTAAGAAATCAGTAAATAAATTCGATTAACCATTGCCTGAAAACCATTTCGACGATTTGGAGACAAATGTTCTGCTAATCCCAATTGTGTAAAAATATTCTTCAAAGGGAGATCTTTAATTTGTTCAGCCGTTTTTCCATTAATTAGATAAAGTAAAATAGCTTGAAGGCCTTTCACAATATGTGCATCACTGTCCATCTCAAAAAAATATTTTCCTTCTTTTTGATGTGATTGAATCCACACTTGAGCCATACAGCCATCTACCTTTGTATTTTCATTTTTATCGTCCTCTTTCATGGGAGATAGTGTATTGCCAAGTTCAATTAGATAGCGATATTTATCCTCCCAATCCGATAAGTAAGAAAAATTATCAATTAATTCATTCAGTGTCATTTTTTCATTCCAAAACCGGTTCAGAGATAGCGGTTGTAAAAGGCTGATCGTTGATAAAGGTTTGTCCGTTTTTATATTCAATTTTAAACAGAACGGCCGGTTTGCCGTTTTGCGTTAATTTCTCAGCGGAATTTAAATAAGGGCGCAAAATATCCAAAGCGCCGATTTTGGTGCAGACAGATGGTTCTGTCGCTGCCGCTGACTGTTTATTCGTTTGTGGTTTTTTTGCTTTTTCCACTGCGCATTGACTTTGATAATCCGGAGAAATCAAATCAAAATTAGTAATTGCCAGTTGGCCGTTCAGCTGAGCGGTTTGATTAACAAAACGTCCGGTTCCGGAAAAATGAACAGCAGCAATCGGATTTTCCAAAGCAACTTCATTGATATTTAAACGAACTTTATTGAGCGCATCGTTGATTTGTGTTTGAAGCTCATGTTGAAGAGCAATTCCTTGTTCTGAATCTTCATCCATAGATTCATCCAGTTTTCGTTGCATTTCAATAATAGATTGAATTTGATTTGTGTTTAGACCGGATAAAACAATATCAAGTTTAATATCTTCCGGGAAAAGAGCCGGTAAAGAGCCGCTTTCAAAATCTTTTGCTGAGAGATTTAAAAGTGTGTTATCTAATGTGAGGTGTGTCTGTATTTCATGTGTTTTGGGGTCTTGAATGGTTTCAAAACGTATGTCCGAGCGCAGATTAAGTGGCGCAAATAAGGCAGTTGAGGGGGTTAAATTCATTTCAGGAATAGATAAATTGCCACGGGATAAAATAGCCGATAAAGTTTGTTGAAACACATCTGCGGTTTGATCGGCATCTAATACTTGTGTGGAAATATTGAGATGTGGAATGACAAGTTTAAAAATCTCATTTTGAAGAGTTAAATCGCGTATATCCAATGAGCTGGCGGCATCCATTTTATGGTCTGTTTTGGAGCCAATTAAACTATCGGAATAAAGAGAGGCAATTGTTAAGTTCGTGCCGGCACCTGTATCAAAATTTAGATTTTCGGTTTTTAAGGATTGTTTTGTACGTAAAGCTAAATCCGGTACCCAAAAAATTTCTTCCTGATAGTTGTTTTGAGTGAGTTTCCCTTGCGGATAAAAAGTAGATAAAATATTTTTAAGATAAGGCAGTGTGATATTCCCCATTTTGTATTGGGCGTGTCCGTCAAAATCATCAACCCGAGTCATCAAAATTTGGGTGGCGGGGAAACTTTGAACAGAACCGGATGAATTTGTGCGTTGTGTTTGTGGAATGGAAATCAAAAAATCTTGTCCTTTTTGTTCAACTTGCGGTGAAGTTAAAGCATCAAAGCCATAATATAAAATACCGATTTCTATCGCGCTGGCAATTTGTTTAGGATGTGGTGCAGGTGCAGTTTGTTTTGTGGATTGATTAATAGTAAGCTCATTGTTTGGAGCGGGTTGAGAAGGAAGTGTTTGTGCCAAAGCAGAAGCAGTATATAAAACAGATAAAGCAGCGCAAGTATAAAGTATTTTTTTCATGGAATGTCTCCTTCCCTTAGATAGATTTCACAAAGTTATTTTATATCATTCAAAAAGCCAAAATCAAGGTTTTATTTGTTTTTTTTATAAAAATATGGTATACTTCCTTTCATGAAATGGCAGATATATCATTTAGATGAAGTGGATAGCACCAATGAAGTAGCGCGTTCTTATCCCGTTTTTTCAGTTGTTACGGCGGATCATCAAACCGGTGGGCGCGGACGGCATGGGCGGATTTGGGAAAGTGTGAAAGGTAATTTGTATTTATCGGTTGTTTTGCCGGATTTTAAGGACAAAAACCCTTATTTAGCCTTTGTAATTGGAGTTGCAGTAGCGGATGCGTTGTCTGAATTTGGTGTGCGCTTAAAATGGCCTAATGATGTTTTATTGGAAGGGAAAAAAATTGGCGGTATCTTATTAGAGCAAGCACCCGATAAGTTAATTGCGGGTATTGGTATTAATGTAGTGGGGCATCCGCTTGGGCAAATGGCTTATCCCGTTGGTGATTTAGGCGGTCGGATTTCCAAGTTACAGGTAATGCAACGGATTTTAGATGAAATAGAAAGCTGTTTAAAAATTTTTGAGGAGAAAGGGTTTGCCAATATCCGTGAAAAATGGCTGGTTCTTTCTTGTTTACAGGCAGGCGATCAGATGTCTGTTCGGTTGCCGCATCAGACATATACGGGGAAATTTAACGGAATTGATGAAAATGGTCTTTTGTTATTGGAATTGGAAGATCGGACGATATTAAAAGTTTCCGCCGGTGATGTTTTTAAAATATAAAGGAAATAAAATGAATAAAAATAAAAATTTATCAAAAGACGATGTGTCTTTGGACAATGTAATAATCCCACCTGAAAAATTGGTATTTATTCCATTAGGAGGTGCAACAGGCGTGGGAATGAATTTTTTCTTGTATGGATATAAAGGAAAATGGTTAGTTGTTGATTGTGGTATTGGGTTTCCTGGAGATGGATTGCCGGGAGTGGATTTATTACTTCCTAATCCTGCCTTTATTGCCAAACAAAAGAAAAATATTGTGGGATTAGTTATTACTCATGCTCATGAGGATCATATTGGCGGAGTTGCGTATTTATGGCAGGATCTGCAATGCCCCATTTATGTAACTCCATTCGCAAATGAATTGTTGGAAGGAAAATTGTCTGAAGCGGGTTTATTAGGACGTGCTGAAGTTCATGTTGTCGAGCAAGACTCAATTATTGACTTGAATCCTTTTGAAGTCCAATTCATTTCTATGAATCATTCTCTCCCTGAACCAAATGCATTAGCTATTCGAACAGATCAAGGATTAGTCGTTCATACAGGGGATTGGAAGTTTGATACAAATCCTATTATTGGAGAAAAAACAGATTTTAAAGCATTAAAAAAATTAGGAGATGAAGGTGTTTTAGCTTTAGTTTCTGATTCAACAAATGTGTTTGGGCAAAAGTCGGATAAGACGGAAATGGATGTGCGTCAATCATTGATTGAATTGGTGGGGCAATATCCGGGTAAGCAGATTGCGGTTGGCTGTTTTGCCTCTAATGTTGCACGGATGGAAAGCATTTATGAAGCAGCAAAAGCAAATGGGCGTGAAGTGTGTTTAATGGGGCGGTCGTTATGGCGAATTGACGGAGCTGCGCGGGCGACCGGTTATTTCAAAAATATGCCTGATTTTTTAACCGAAGAAGAAGCAATGGAACGACCGATTGGTAGCGTGCTTTATATTTGCACCGGATCGCAAGGAGAACCGTTTTCTGCTTTGAATAACTTAGCTGCAATTAACCCCAATAAAGGGTCTGTTATCTTTGGACCCGATGATGTGGTGATTTTTTCATCCCGTGTGATTCCGGGAAATGAAAAATCAATCGCTTTATTGCAAAAAAAATTAAAAGCTAAAGGAATTAAAATTATCACTGATAAAGATGCCTTGGTTCATGTATCCGGACATTATGCAGGTGAGGATTTGAAAAAAATGTATGAGTTATTACGGCCTAAAATTTCTCTCCCTGTTCACGGAGAAGCTATGGAATTAATGGCTCATGTTGAGTTGGCTTTAAAATATGGAGCTCAATTTGCTTTTGCTTTAGAAGACGGCGAAGTGATTGAGTTGGATGACACGCCGCAAATTATCGGTGAGGTTTATGCCGGTATTTTAGCTGTAGATGGCAAACGTATTTTAGGGTTAGATGCAGAAGTCATTAAAAAGCGCCGCAAAATGATGGAGGGTGGCACAATGGTCGCAACTGTTGTGGTTGGTAAAAAAGGGAATGTTTTAGGTGAGCCACAATTATCCGCTTTCGGTTTATTGGATCCGACAAGTGAAGATAAAGATATTTTATGCCAATCCATTATTGAGGCGGTGGCTGAATTGGATAAAGATAAGCGCACGCAAGATGAAATTGTTCAAAATACAATTAAGTCAACTATTCGTAAATTCCTATCCGAAAAATATGGGAAAAAACCGTTGATTGATGTCCATTTAGTGCGGATTTAAAAAATAAAAGGGCGTTTAAGAAGCGTCCTTTTCCTCTTCTTCAACGGTAGATGGTGGTAAAACGTCCACTACGGTAATTTGATGACGCTCTTTTTGAATAATTGTAAAGGTATATCCTTTAATTTCAAAAGTTTGGCCAACTTCCGGAATACGTTCAATTTCATACATAATCAAGCCGGCTAATGTAGCGGCGTTTTTGTCAGGTAAATTCCATTTTAAATGCCGGTTGACATCCCTGATATTGGCGCACCCATCTAAACGAATGATGCCGTTTTCTAGATGTTCTATTTTTAATCCGGCGTCTGAGGTGTCTGTTTCATCTTCAATATCGCCGACAATTTCTTCCAACAAGTCTTCCAAAGTGACCAATCCCTGTAAGGAGCCATATTCATCTACAACCAAGGCAAAATGTTCTCTTCTCACTTTAAAAGCATGCAACTGATTCAATAAAGAAGTGCTTTCCAAAATAAACCACGGTTTTATCATAATTTGTGAAAGGTCTATATTGGTGATATGTTTTTGATAACAATTGTTAAGCGTTTTTAAAAGTGTTTTGATATGTAAAACACCAATGATGTTGTCACGTTTTCCAGACCAGATCGGAATACGGGAATAAGGTGAATTACTGATGAAATTCACAATTTCTTCCGTAGGAGTGTTTACATTTAACGTTACCAATTCACTGCGGTGCGTCATAATATCACACACGGGGATTTCAGATAAATCCAAAACTGATTTAAGCATATATTTTTCATGAGACAAAGTTTGCTCGTTTGTTTGTAAATCAATGGCTCCCCGAATTTCGGCTTTGATTTCTTGTTCAGAGGTGTTTTGATTGTGTGGTTGAATGCGCAACAGCCACATGGTTTTAGCTCCAATCCAATTAATGGCGCGTACAAAAGGAGAAAGGATTTTAACTAAAAAATAAAGAACAGAAGCAACTTTTAAAGCAAATGCAACAGGAAATTGTAAGGCAATTGTTTTCGGTAAAACTTCAGAAAAAACCAAAACAACAAAACTGACGCCGAAAGTGGCAATGACAACACCATATTCGCCGAATAATTGAATTAAAAGACCGGTTGCAATGGCGGTGATAGCGATGTTAACGACATTATTACCTAAAAGCAAAGTACCGATTAAACGATCTGAATGACGTTTCATACGGTTTAATTTTTGTGCGTTTTTATCTCCTTGCTTTTCTTTTTCAAACAAAATGGAGCGAGAGGCTGCCGTTACAGCTGTTTCGGATCCGGAAAAAAAGAAGGAAAGTGATAATAAAATAAATAAAGTAATCAAAGAGAGAAACATTTAAAATCCTTTTTCAAAACGTTTAGAAATATATTCCTGACGTTCTAATTCGTTTAAAAGACGGTGGGCTGTGCGGTAAGGTGGTTCATTATAAGATTCAACCATAATATCAGCCAAAGCATAAATGGGATAACATTCGTTAATCAGTCGCTCTACAACTTTTTGATTGTCTGCTGACGGAATCAAAGGGCGGTGTGTGCGACCTTGTGTACGTTTAGAAATGACTGCCGTTTCCGCTTTTAACCAAATGGAAATGGCGTATTGCTGTGCGACAGACCGCGTTTTCTCAGACAAGAAAGCTCCACCGCCGGATGAAAGAATGCAGGGTTTCCCTTTCAACAGGCGTTCCATGATTTTTTCTTCTCCGATACGAAATTCTTTTTCACCATAGCGCGCAAACAAGTCTGAAATAGAAAAACCGGTTATTTTTTCAATTTCTTTATCACTATCAATAAATGGAAGCCCCAGTTTTTTTGCCACAATACGTCCCACACTGGTTTTACCGGCACCCATCATGCCGACCAACAGGATAATTTTAGGAACTAAAAGTTTTTGACGCATTTTTTCCGGACTTGACAAAAAGTTAAGAACATAATACGATAACCATCATATCAGTTTTTGTGGTATCTGTCCAGCATAAAAGGGTGAAAAAATGAGATATAAAGATGAAAAAAAGGGGATTGGATTAAAAATTATATTGGGGATTTTGGTGATTTTTTTAGCATATATTGTTTTTGCTGATTTTACGCCCCCCACACAACATGTTGAAAAAATAATTCCACATGCATCAGTTCATTAGAAAAATTGTGGCAGTTGCCAGTTTTGTTTTTCTATGCCCAACGGGGGTTGGGGCGAGCGAGATTCAAATTCAAACACTGTCAGATTTTTCATTGAGTTCATATGGAACACATGCGTTGACTTATCCCGATTTATGGGAAAAATCGGACAAAATGGTGGTTTACGAGTTATTGGACAAAATTGCAACTCGTTCGTTAAAACAGTCCGAAAAAGAAATTTTAGTGCGTTTGCTAACAGCTGATACAGGACCGTTTATTTGGTCAGATGTTCAAAATTCGGATGCTTTTTTAATAAAGCGAATGCAAACATTGTTTGATATAGGCGCTTTTGAAGCGGTATATCAAACAGTGCAATCAATTGCATTAACGCAGCGATCTCAAGCTCTCTCTACACTTTTATTTGATGCTTTATTGATGAACGGGCAGATTCAAGAGGCATGTGCTTTATTAGATGATAAAGAGCCTGTTTTAAACATAGATGAACGACGAATAAGTTGTTTGTTGGCACAAAACAAAATGGCCGAAGCGAGTTTGCAATATGAATTATATCGGGAAAACAAACAAGATGAATCGTCTTTTACAAAATTGGGTGATTATGTATTTCGCGGGAGGCCATTTAAAGTTGATTTGAATCAGCCCGTTTTACCGGAAACGATTTTGCTATGGATTGTTTATGGGCAAGTACCGACGGAAAATCAAAAAGCATGGGTCAGGGAGGCAGTACGTCATTTGAAGCCGGAGTTAATAAAGCAAGAGATTCCTTCAAAATCGGAAAATGAAAAAAGTTTTTCGCGTGCGGATTTGTTAAAATTACTTGAAATGACACCGGAAATGCAAGCCGTTTATCCGATGGATTTATATCGGGCATTGGGGCAGGCAGCAGCGCAAGAACGGCGTGGAGAAGCGGTTTTATGGGGAGTTTTATTGCTTTCTCAATCTGATTTTTATCGGCCGGAAATTACAACTTTAATGGTAGATATGATGGGACAAAAGACGGAGCACTCGGAGCAAAATGAACAAACACATTGAGGCGTTTTTAGAAATGATGGCGGCTGAGCGTGGAGCTAGTTTACGTACGGTTGAAGCGTATAGACGAGATTTGGAAGACGTGGACGCTTTTTTAAAGGCGCGAGCAAAAGAATTGCATAAAGTAAAACGTGCAGATTTAGAAGCGTATATGCATACAGTGGTTCAAAATCATTTGTCGGCAAAAACGCAAAGTCGGCGTTTGTCTGCTATTCGGGAATTTTATCGGTTTTTATATTCCGAAGATATTATTAAAAAAAATCCGGCCGATTATTTATTGTCACCCAAAGTAGGAAAATCATTGCCTAAGTATTTAAGTGAATCGGAAATCGGACGATTATTAGATGTGGCAGCACATAAAAACAGGCGAATGAAAACATTGTTGGAAGTCTTATATGCTTCAGGAATGCGTGTGAGTGAATTGGTTAGCTTACCCGTTAGTTCCGTTTTAAAGGATGCAAATAGTATTACGGTTATCGGAAAGGGTAATAAAGAACGTATTGTGCCCTTGAATGAGATAGCGCGACAAGCTTTGGATCAGTGGTTAATGTTGCGAGAGCTGTTGCTTAAAAAAGGGCGCACGAATAAATGGTTGTTTCCGTCAAGAAGTTCTTCTGGGCATTTGACACGAGATGGATTTTTTAAGGCTTTAAAGGAAATTGCTGTTGAAGCGGGTATTAGTCCGGAGCGAGTTTCTCCTCATGTTTTTCGACATTCATTTGCCAGTCATTTAATTGCACATGATGCTGATTTGCGATCGGTTCAAAAAATGCTGGGTCATGCCGATATTGCCACAACAGAAATTTATACGCATGTTTTAGAGGACAGGCTGAAAAAGACGCTTGAAAAATCACACCCTTTGGCTTATAATCCCCCCAAAGGATTGGATAAATGAAATTAATCAACAAATATATTTTAAAGCAGCTTATTTTGGGCTTTGTGTTAGTTTTGATCAGCATGATAGTCCTGATTTGGTTGATGCAGTCATTAAGATTAATTGACATGATTGTAACAAAAGGCGTTTCTGTCGGTATCTTTTTAAAGATGACATTTTTTATTTTGCCGAATTTTATTCAGGTTTTGTCCCCCTTAGCTTTATTCGCTGTTGTTTTGTTTGTTTATGTACGCATGCAGTCGGATAAGGAGTTAATGGTTATGCGGGCAGCCGGAATGGATAATTTCCAATTGATGCAAGCTGCTTTAATTTTTGCGTCTTTTTTAACGATAATTGGGTATGCCTTAACACTTTATTTTATTCCGCAATCTAACATTGAATTAAGAGAAATGAAATGGAAAATACGTAATAATTTATCTCATTTGCTATTGCAGGAAGGACAATTTAACTCTTTTAAAGACGGGTTAACGATTTATGTGAAAGAACGGTTGGGGGATGGCCAGGTAAAAGGTGTGTTGGTATATGAAAATAAAGGAAATGGAAAAGCCTCCACAATGGTTGCGCAAGATGGGGTTGTTTTTCAGGAAAATGATGAAATGCAGGTCGTATTGCATGAGGGAATTCGGCAGGAAGTAGAAGCAGATACCCAAAAGGTTTCTGTTTTGAAGTTTGATAAATATACAATGGTGTTTAATGAAAACCAACCGAATAAGACAGGACAAATCGGAGACCCTCGGGAATTGTCGTTAAAAACGTTAATTACAACGCCGGCGAGTGATAAAATTGCGCCGGCAACCTATCGTAAATATAAAGTGGAAGCGTTAAAGCGGATTATTCAGCCGATTTATAATTTTACATTTGTGTTTATTGCGTTATGCGGGGTTTTAATCGGTTTTTATAATCGGCGCGGTCAAATGGCGCAGATTAACGGCACGGTTGTTTTGGCAATCATAGTGCAATCATTGGCGTTGGCGTTTGAAAATATGGCCGGTAAAAATTTGATTTTGATGCCGTTAATGGTTATCAATGTCTTTTTACCGATTTTAATTGTGTATTGGATTTTGATTAAAGGAAAAAAAATGCGTTGGCCATGGAGAAAAATTGCAACTGTGTTCTTTATCTTATTGGGAGCGGCACAAACGGCGCAAGCAGCTTCATTCTTTAAATTGGAAACTCCGGATGTATCCAAAAATCAACCGGTGGATTTTGAATCCGATACGGTTTCGTATAATAATGAAACGGGAATGGTGACGGCGGAAGGTAATGTCGTTATTCAACAAAACGGGACGATTATTCGAACACCTAAAATTATGTATGATCGTCAAAACAATCAAATCATTTCCACGGAGCCGGTAGAAACAACGTTGCCGGATGGCACTGTTACCATATCTGATAATTTAAAAATTTCGGGTGATATGAAACAAGCCGTGGCTGAAGGAATTGAAATTCGGTTATATGAGGGTAGCTTGATAAAATCTGAAAATTTGAAACGAACCAATGCCGGACAGGATTTATATTTAAAAAATATTACATATACACCGTGCGATCGCTGTGAAGGAAAAGAGCCTTTGTGGCAATTGCGGGCTAAAGAAATGAAACATGATAATGTAGACAAAACCATTCAGTATTATCACACTTTTTTAGATGTGAAGGGCTATCCCATTTTTTATTTTCCATATTTTCAAACGCCGGATTTCAGTGTGAAGCGTAAAACAGGTTTATTGACGCCAACATTTGGTAGTGGACGTGATTTGGGAACGTCTGTCGGATTGCCGATTTTTATTGATGTGGCAGAAAATCAAAATTTATTAATTACGCCTGTAATATCATTTTCGCATGCCCCGTTGGGAATGGTGGAATATGATGGTTTGTTTAAAAAAGGAAAGATGCATTTAGACACAAGCGGAACACAAGATGATGATTCAAATGCAGAAGGCCATGTACGTGCTAATTTCGTATATGATGCCACTCAAAACTGGCGGTTGAACGGGCAGTATTTTCACGTGTCTAATGACACTTATTTTCGGCGTTATAATTTACCGGAAATTGATGATCAACAACCGTTTTTATATTCTAATTTGACGGCAGAGCGTTTTGATAAAAACAGTTATTTCTCGATGGAAGCATTGGGATTCCAAGATTTGAGAACTATTCAATCGCGTAATCGGATTAAAACGGTTTTCCCGGCTATCAATTACATGTATCAAACCAATCCGTTTTGGGGGGATATGTATGCTTTTTCAAATATTAATTCGGCGTTTATTCAAGCAGATCACAGTTTGCGTTCGGATCGGATTTCTATTGAGCAAGGCGTTCGATTGCCGTATGTAAGTTCTTGGGGCTTAACATCTGATTTTATTGCATCCGTGCGTGGAGATGGATATTACATTGATACCGGTGCATATGGTTTTTTGGATAATTATGCAGACGATTCTTATTCTTGGGGGCGTATTTATCCGAATGTTTCATTGGAATTGAATTATCCTATGACGTATGTTTCCGAAAATGTTAGTCAAGTTTTTGAACCGATTATTATGGGGGTTTGGTCAACGAACAGCGGTAATTCAGAAAAAATTCCCAACTTTGACAGTTTGGATTTTGATTTTGATGACACTAATTTGTTTTCGCGCAATCGGTTTTCGGGTTTTGATCGTGTAGAAACAGGGATGCGCGTTAATTATGGGGCCAGGTGGTCTTTATATGATTCGCAAGATCGTTCCATTTCGGCTTTATTTGGTCAATCATATCGACTACATGAAGATCAGAATTTAGGTGGTTTAATGGGAATGGATGATAAGTTTTCTGATTATGTCGGTCGGTTACAGGTGGATTATAAAGATTTATCGGTTGCTTATCGGTTTCGGTTAGCCCAAGATGATTTTTCTCCCTCTAAAAGTGAAATTACGGTTATTGGCGGGCGTGATCCGTTACGTTTGGGGGTTGATTATTTATATTTAAAGCCGATGCAATCCGGTGATTTTTATTTTGATAAACGAGAAGAAATTTTAGTCTTCGGTTCTTCTAAATTTTCAAAGCAATGGTCTGGAACGGCTTATTATCGATATGATTTAACCGAGAATGGTGGGCCGTTGGAAGGAGGATTTACCATTCGCTATGATAATGAGTGTTTAGCAGTTTTATTAGAGCTGCAAAAATCTTATGCGGAAGATAAGGATTATAAGGGCGATACATCTGTTATGTTGAAATTTATTTTAAAAACGTTAGGGGGAAATGAATGAGAATAATAGGTTTATGTTTAGCTTTGTTATTATTGGCATCGGGAGGACAGGCGCGTTCTATTGTTGCAACGGTAAATGATACGCCGATTTCATCGTATGATGTAGAGCAACGGGTTTTATTAATGCAGATGATGCGTCCGACATCTCAAGAAGAAGATTCTTTAAAAAAAGAAGCTTTAGAACAATTAATTAACGATACTTTAAAAATGCAGGAGGCAGATAAGAATAAATTCACGGTTTCAACCGAAGAACTGAGTGCGGCCATTCAACGTTTGGAAGTCCAAAATCAAATGCCGGCCGGCACATTGGAAAAAGAGTTGTCGGATCGCGGGATTTCAAAAAGCACCTTGGAACAACAATTGAAGGCGGATTTAATGTGGTTGCAGGTGTTGAGACAACATAGAAATGATGTGCCGGATATAACAGATCAAATGATTCAAAATCGTATTCAACAGATGAAAGCAGATTTATCTAAAGAAAGTTTTTTGGTCGCTGAAATTTTAGTTAAAGACGAAGCGGAAGCAAATCGTGTGTTTGAAGAAATTAAAAACGGTTCTCAATTTGATGCTGTTGCCAAACGTCAATCAATCGCAAAGAGTGCTGACAAAGGTGGTTTTATCGGATGGATTGAGGCAGATCACTATGAACCGGCTGTGATGGAAATTGTGCGTCAAATGCAACCCAGTCAACTTTCTAAACCGATTCAAACTCAAAAAGGATATTATGTCTTATTGTTGTTAGATCATAAAAAAGCAATGCCAGAACATGTAACAGTTTTAGAATTAGCGCAGTTGGCTGTTTTGCCGACTCAGACATTAGATGCGTTGTCGGCTTTAAGTAAGTTTTCTGATTGTGCTGCATTTGAAGAATGGGGCAAAAAAAATGCGTTGCCAGAATCTGTCAAGCGCGGATTTGTTAACACAGAGCAGTTGCCTCCGAGCTTGGTTGAGTTATTGGAAAAACAAAAAATGAAAACGCCGGTTGGTCCGGTTTCCATGGGACAGGTAGATTTGTTTTTTATGAAATGTCAAGAGCAAGAACGTTCATTAATTCCGTCTGAAGAAGAGGTGCGCAGCCAGTTAGAAATGGAGCAAATGATGCTATTGACCGATCGTTTGATGCGTGATATCAAACGATATGCAGTTATTGAATACAAGGAATAAAATGAGCACGGTTAAAGAACGCGTTGAAAGATTTGAGTTAAATGCTAAAAAAACATTAGGGCAAAATTTTATTCTGGATACCAATTTATTAAACAAAATTGCCAAGATGGCTTTAATGGGTTTACATCCGAAAACCGTTATTGAAATTGGGCCGGGGCCAGGTGGGTTAACGCAAGCCTTATTAGAACAGGGTGTTTCGCTGATTGCCGTAGAAAAAGATGAACGTTGTTTGGCAGTTTTACAAGAATTAAAAGAATTATATCCGAATACATTTCAATTGTTGAATGCAGATGCTTTGGCGGTTTCGGAAGAAGAATTGGGAGAAGCTCCGCGGGTTATTGTGGCGAATTTGCCATACAATATTTCAACAATTTTATTGACAAAGTGGTTGGAAAAAATTAATCAATTTGATTCGCTGACATTGATGTTCCAAAAAGAAGTCGCGGATCGGCTTATGGCAAAACCGAATTCAAAAGTTTATGGGCGTCTTTCGGTTTTAACGCAATGGCTATGTCAAGTTGATGAATTGATGGTTTTACCTCCGGCAGTGTTTACGCCACGTCCCAAAATTATGTCTTCATTGGTGCGTTTAACACCAAGAAAAAAAACGATATCGGCTGATTTTAAGACGATGGAACGAGTGTTAGCAATCGCGTTTAATCAACGCCGAAAAATGTTGCATTCCAGTTTAAAACCGTTAGGAAATGTGGATTTAATTTGTGAAAAAGCTTGCATAGACAGCACTTTGCGGGCTGAAAATTTAACGGTGGAAGCATATTGCCGTTTGGCTCAGGTTGTTTTTCAAGAGGGATGATGCAAGGAATTCAAGTCGTTTCGGAAGGGATTATTTTATCAATACATGTTGTGCCGGGAGCAAAGCGTCAGCAGTTGATCGGTTTGTGGGGTGAAAATGCCTTTAAAATTGCTATCAGTGCTCCGCCGGTAGATGATAAAGCCAATCGGGCGTTAATAGAATTTTTATCTTTTTCCCTTAAAATACCTAAAAGGAATATTTTATTAGTGTCAGGGAATACCGGTCGAGATAAACGAATTAAAATAGTGGGGGATGCTTCACAGCTTGAAAAGGAGATGGAAGAATGGATACGCAAATCATTGACGGAAAAAAAATAGCGGCGGATATGCGCGCTCAATTAAAAAAAATTATTCAAACATTGCCTAAAAAACCGCATTTGGCGGTAATTTTGGTAGGAGATAATCCGGCCAGTGTTTTATACGTCAATCATAAAGTAAAAGCGGCGGAAGAAATAGGGGTTTTTGTTGAAGTACATCAATTTTCACCCGTAATGACAAATGACACGTTAGTTGAATTTATTCATGATTTGAATAAAGATGCGGATGTAGATGGAATTTTGGTTCAATTACCATTGCCGACACCATTAAAATCTGATTTGATCATTCAGGAAATTGATCCCCAAAAAGATATTGATGGATTGCATTATGTTAATTTAGGGAAATTATTTGTCGGTCAACCGGGAATTTTACCATGTACGCCGCAAGCTTGTTTAGCTTTAATTAAGTCGGCTTGTCCGGATTTGGAAGGGTTAAATGCAGTTGTTGTTGGACGTTCTAATTTAGTAGGGCGGCCGTTAGCGCAATTGTTATTGGATGAAAACTGCACAGTTACACAAGCGCATTCAAAAACCAAAAATTTAGCTCAAATAACAGCGCAAGCGGATATCTTGGTTTCTGCAACGGGACAAGCTCATTTAATTAAACGTGAATATGTTAAAGAGGGGGCTGTTGTGATTGATGTGGGTATTTCTCGATTGGAGAATGGTAAGTTATCCGGAGATGTGGATTTTCAAAACGTGTTGGGAAAAGCTGGCTTTATCACGCCGGTACCGGGCGGAGTCGGTCCAATGACGATTGCAATGATTTTCCAGAACATTATTCAAATTGTTCAGAAAAAGGCTTGTTCAAAATCATAAGCCATGATAAAATGAAAAAACAGGAGGCTTTTATGAATAAATTATCTTCTTTCATCCTGTTAGTTGTTTTGTGTTTCGTTGTTACGAGAGTATCGGCGCAACATGCTACTTTTTCATATATGACATTTCCGAAATTCACAACACAGCAAGCAACGTCTGCGGTTCAAAAATCTATTCTGGAAGCTACTGAAAGCCTCTCAGTGGAACAGTTATATACCATGGGAGAGGAAGGTTTGGGGGATTCCGGAACGGCAACAATGGAATCGTCGGTAGAAGGGGTTACCTTGACAATGCCGGTTCCAACGTTTGTAAATGAAGATATCGGTTTAACAACAGATGTTTTAAAAGAACCGGAAAAATCTGTTGAAGTCATTAAGGAAAATGTGCAGATGCCGACGCAAGAACAAGCGATGAAAATGACGACGGAAGAATTAAACCAAAAAGCAAAAGCAATTGCCCAATTACAAACAGATGTTACACGAGATGCTTTAGCCGTAGCACTGGCAAATGTCCAAATTTCAGCTGAACAGGAAACTCGTCAAAAGGAATTGGAAGAAACAATTGCCCGATCAACAACGTTGCGTGGAGATATTCAAGCGCGTTCCAAAGCGGCGTTAAGTGTTTTGGGAGAGGTCAATCGATTATTGGGTGTGAGTTCCAAATATTTGGGATTAGAAGCGGCGCATGCTTTGAGTTCAGCTCAATCCAGTTCAGCAGTTGGGGGGCAAACAGCTGAAACGGATACACAAAAAACGGAGAACGCTTCATGACAATAAAAGGAATGAGCTTTTGTTTATTAGGAGGATTGTTTATTCCAATGGTGGCGTTTGCGTGGCCGATTAAAGATTTACAAGGGTTTAAGTCTTTAACGATGGAAAGTGCAGCGCAAGAAGGTGTTAAATCTGTCCAAAATCAGTTGAATAATACAACAGATCAATTGTTAAAAATAACCGGCGATTTAGGAAATTTGAATTTTTCTCCTCAATCTTTGTTTAGCACCAATAATAATCCATTGGTTGGAGATATAAAGCCGATTAGTATTTCTGTCCCATCTTTGGGACTGGATGGAGAAGCGGTTAAAAATACATTTGTAACGCAAGGGGTGTTAAATCAGACCACATTTATGCCAGTAGGAGCGGCGGCTCGTAATTTGACGACAGATCAAAAAGAAGCGATTTTAGCGCAACAGGAAAAGTTGTCTCAAAATTTGGCTGTTCAAGGTGTTGCAAAGGCAAATGTGGATAAGGCAAGTGCCGTTCAGATTACAGAAAAAGTTGATGCGGCAACAAAAATGATTAACGCGGCAAAAACCGAAAGAGAGGCAACGCAAGCCTATGCGCATACAACAGCAGCATTAGCAACAAATTTTAGTTCTGTGGTGGATAAAGCGTCTGCTAATTTAGCAATTGTTTCATCCGTCCGTTTATCCAGTATTACACAAGTCGCTGAAATTGATCAAACAACAGAAGAGTCAACCCTGGCAGATGAATCTACGGCAGGGCAAGAAACTTCTTCCTCTTCGGAAACAACAGGAGGTTAAAATGAAACAACACTTAATTTTAACACTTATGTTGGTTTTTCCTGTGTCAGTTCAGGCGACAATGAACATCGGTGAAATTTCAACATCAATTGAATCGAATGCAGAGCAGTTGGTTGAAAAATCTCAAGAAAAACTAGCAGATCAAGCGGTTAATGTTTCATCGGATATTTCAGGCTCCCTTGTTTCTTCTGTCCGTTCAGCCGTTCAAATCCCGACACTTTCCAGTGTTGTAGATTCTGAAGAAGCGGTGGCATTGGTACCTTCTCCATTAGCATCAGAATTAGCAAAAGAAAATCCGTCTGTCGCTGACATTCAAACGTGGGTAAACAAACAAACATTACAAGATGAAACAACACCGGAAACATTGGCTGCAACGGTTGAGAATCAAAAAAATCAACTGTTTGTTTCAGCTTCCAAAGCATATGCGGTGGCGGTTGATAACCAAGTTAAATCCATTCAAGGACAGCAAGATGCGCGAGATGCAGAAAAAAAAGTGTCGGATGAAGATGATTTTATCAGCATGAATAAACAAATGGCTTCAATGACAGCTCAAATGTCTCAGAAGTTAAATGCCATTGGTGGTTTATATGCACAGATGATTGAATTAAATTCAACCAGCGCATTGATTGGCAAAAATACAGAGGTGCAGGAATGAAACGGATTTTAAAATTAACGGCAGCTTTTTTTGTTTTGTCAATAGCTTTTCAAGCACAGGCTGTTTTGACCTTTGAAGCAAGCAAAACAACCTCTTTAACGACGCAAGCTAAAAATGTGGGTGATAAAGTGTCCAGTTATGTATATGAAACGGCGACCAGCGGATTGCAAGAAGGATCTTTATTGCTGGATAATACCATAAAATCCATTACGGATATTCCGGGTGATATTGTGGAACGGGCAACAGCAATTCCGGGGCAAGTTACAAAACAATTGACAAATATTCCGAATCAGGTTGCCAGTACACTGAATTCATCAATTAATCGCGTGACCAATATGCCTGGGCAAATGGTTAATCAGGCAACCGGCAGTGTTTCTTCTATGGCAAATCAAGTAACCAATATGCCGGGGAATACCGTTAATCAGATAACAAGCAGTGTAAATAGTTCGGTTAATCAGGTAACGAGTGCGCCGGGGAATTTTATGTCGCAAACAAATAGTATGATCAGCAGCACGGCAAATCAAACAATGAATATGCCGGGGAATGTTATTAATCAAAGTGTTAGTAGCGTAAACAGTTCTTTAACTCAACTGGGAAATGCCCCGGGAAATGCCGTGAATCAAGCGGTTAGTGGTGTGAATAATGCATTTAGTTCTGCTACGAATTTACCGGGTAGTTTGACCAATTCTTTGAATTCAGGGATTTCCGGTTCGTTGTCTGAAATCAATAGTATGCCGACAACGGCGGTTAATAAGTTGATGGATGGAAACATTTCAACAATGAATCCGTTGGAAAATATAGAATCCAGATTAACCTCATCGGGATTAAATATGAAAAATCAGGTAACCAGTTTGCCGGATCGGATGACATCCAGTTTAAATAATGCGGTTAGCGGTTTTACAAATTTGCCGGATAATTTACAATCCTCTGGCGATCGTCTTATTTCAAATATTACGAGCACTCCGGATAACTTTGCGCGTCAAGGAGAAAATATCTTAAATAATATTACGAATACGCCGGATCGGATTACCTCTTCGGGTGAAAGTATGTTGAACAACATTACAAGTTCTCCGGATCGCTTGGCTTCTCAAGGGGAGAGTATTTTAAATAATGTAACCAGTACGCCGGATCGCTTATTAAGTCAGGGGCAAGGCACGATTACGAGTTTGCAAAATATGCCGGGCCAAACATTTTCTCAAATTACGGGAATGCCGGATTCTATTATGAATCAGACTGTGGGATCACTTGAAAATACATTCAGTATGAATAATTTAATGGGTGGCTCCTTTTCCAATGCTTTTGGCGGATTAAATATGAACAATGTAGACAGTTATCCGACTCAGGCTTTTTCTTATATCCAAAATAATGCTACATCCAAAGCAAATTCATTGGCATCCAACAGTTTATCAAAATTTAAAAATTTGGGGAAAGAACAAGCTACAGCGGCGGCAGGAGCGGCAATCGGGGCTGTATGGAACAAAACAGCGGATTTAATAAATGGCTCAGATTCTGAGCCCGCTCAAAGTGCATCGCAAGGGAAAACGGAAACGGGTTCAGTTGTTGCACAGACATCCCAAGAGGCTGAACAAGCAGTTGCACAGGCACAAGCTGTTGCGGCAGAACAAGAAAAGTTAAACAAACTGAAAGAAGAGGTGCGACAAAATTTCTTTTTTGACGGGGAACCGACAACAGAAGAAAGAGAAGCGTTGTTAGCTACTCGGTCAGATAATTTTTCGGATATTGTGGCTAAATCGGCTACAATGGCAGAAGGTATGCGGGAAAGTATTGTATCGGATGCGGCAACAACAACGGCAACTCCTATCAGTGGCGCCAGCGTTAAAGAAGATATCAATATGAATACTGAAATTATGAAAAAATTAGCGCGTCAGTTGGTGGCTGAAATAGCCGTTCAAAATCAACTGTTTGAATTGGAAGTCGCCGGTGTCATGCAATCATTGGATGTAAAACGGCTAGAAATGCCAACTTTACAGACGGAAATAGAAACGGGGGCTTAAATGAAAAAGATATTTTTCAAAATAGTCATGGTGGTTGGATTGTTAGGCTTTTCTTGGAAAGCGGATGCATGTTTATGCGGCCCCAATACGTGTCCGGCTTGTTGGGATCAAATTATTGAAGGCTTTCCGGTTGAAGATCCGACTTCATTAGCTCAGCAGGGGGCAAAGTTGGGAAATGATGTGTCTTCGGCTGTTGCATCCGAAGTGCAAGTGCAGGTAAAACAAAAAATCAATAATGCAAAATCTTCTGTGGGAACTGATTTATCTTCTTATATGGTGCCGGACACCTCTTTAAATCAAGCATTCAATACGGGAGAAACATTTACGGCAAATTTATCCAGTGATTTGTTGCCTCAATCTGCTTCTTTAACACCGGAAAAAGATGAAAATGCACAAATTGCAACGGCTAAAGGTGAGAACAGTATTGATGAGATTATGATTCAGGTTGAAAAAAGTCAATTAAGCTCAAATGCGACATTAGCCGGAGAAATTTATGAAACCAATAAGCGGGCTTATATGCGTCAGGAAAATGTTGTGGATGCATATGCGAAGGTGTTGTTAATGCGGCAGAATTTGGATGAATTGGTGGAACAAATGGATAAAGAGATAGATAAAACGGCTCAACCGGGAGAAGATGTAAATGCCGCTTTGCGTTCCAATATGGCGGTTAATAGCATGGTTAGTCAGTTGCTTAGCTTATATCAACAAATCATAGCGGCACGGTTGCAATTTGCAGCATTCCAAAAACTGGAGCAAGTAGGGACAATTCAACGTCCGGTTATTCAGTCGGCTTTGGTAGAAAGTAAATGAGAGGAGAAAAAATGAAAACGTTATCCATTTCATTGATTGCCTTTTTGGCCGGATGTTTATATTGTTCCGCGCCGGAAGCTCAAGTGAGTTATTCAAAAGTGGAATTTGAGGCACCGAATTTGGTTCAAGTTGCTGAGCAAACGCGCTCAAATGTGACGGTGATGTGGGCAATGCGGGTTCATAATTTGATTTTTCAACTAAAAGAGTATCAGAAAGCGCGTGAACAATTACTGGATGCGCAAGAACGATATGAGCTACAGCAACTACGTTATAAATCTATGATGTTATGTAATGTTAACAATTTAAAGCCGTATTTTAAAGATCCTCAAAGTGCTTGGTTAAAGGTGTTGGATAAATATGATCGGGATGAAAAAAAATTAGGAATTCAAATTAATACAACAGATGCATCATTAAGTGCTTCGGCTGAATTGATTGCTAACACGCCGGGGTTAACTCCGTTATTGTCGTCCTCATCAGAGTCAGATGATTTATCTGAAACCTTTTTAATGTGGTCGTTAGGAAATGGGATTTTACATGATGTTTATGCCAATCAGGATGATTGGGGAAATCGGGTGGATAAATCTTTCCCATTAACGGTGGATCAGCAATATATTTATGATGAGCAAGATTGGTATGGCAAATATAAAAAAATCAATCAGGCAGCTTGTTGTTTAAATGATTGCGGTATTGGCTATAAGGGAGCACCGGATACCCGTGAAAAATTGTCTGATGGCACAACATATGATTATCATGGTGATTATAAATACCATGAAAACGGAAAAGTAAAAACAGCGCATGATACTTATATGGCCGCGATTAGAGCGGTTCATCGCAGAGGGTGTTCCAAACGTTTAACAACAGAAATGTTTACCGAGCCTAAACAGCCGCCACGCCCGTTACCGCCGGTTAATGAAACAATAGTGTTTGATGCAGACTCTTATTCTCTTCAACGTCCCCCATTTTCAGAACAGCGCATTTATGAAGGTAATCAAATGAATTTAACGCAGAGTGCTTGGCCGGCTCCGTGGAAAACATTTATTGAATCAGATTTTAAAACCTATAATGCCAATGGGGCAATGCCCAGATATTTTAAATATAAATCAATTGTTCCGATTGATTTAGAAAGTCGGACGGCAGAACAATTACAGGCATTTTATGATGCTCAAAACAATCGCTTAAATGCATACCAGGTGTTGAAGAAAGAATTGGATGATGCTAAAAAGATTTTGGATACTTCCAAAGTTAATTACATTGAAGCAATGCAAAATTTAAGTGCCAGCGTTGCAGATGTGAATGCAGCTATTTCTGATGCGAATCAAAGCAGTTCTCAATTTCAAGTGTCTGTTTTGACATTGCCGGAAAATTTCAAATTGTTAGAGCAATTTGATTTAGATAATATCAGTACAGATTCGGATTTAGAAAAAACACTGGATAAAATTTTGGTTCAAAATAAAAAAGTTTATTATCAAGAAACGCCGGAGAGTGATTTAAAAAGATGGCCGGATATGTTTAATGTTTTGCTAAATAGTACGCCTGCCGGTAATTTGGTTATTGAGCCTGATAGTGAGGGAATTGGGCGTGTTTATTTAAAACAAACACAAACAATGCCGCTACAAGATTTTGATTTATTGACAGATGCCCAAGTCAGCAAAATCACGGATAATTTTAAACAAGTGAAAAAAGATTTCATCGCAAAAGCGTTGGGTGAATTGGCCGCAGAATTACGTCAGGAACAGGCAGCCTCTTCAGAAGTGCAAGCTATTAAACAAGCGGGAGATGCTGAATTAGCCGAAACAACAGATGTAAAATCTCAAAAAAGCCTCTTCCAACAAAGGTTGGAACAAATGGTTGCTAATTTGAATGGGATAAATACGGACAGTTTTGTTAATTCCGGTTTTACAAATCGGGAAGTATCGGATAGTTCGATGTGGCCGGATGTGATGACGGATTCATCTAAAGAAAATTTGGCAACAGTTTTAGAAGCATTGCAAGCAGATGAAAACGCCGAATTGTTCTTCACGAACACAAATGCACGGCGTGCCAGTGATTTGAAAAAAGAAAATGCGGCTGTTCAAGCGTTAATTGATGAATGGGAATCTGAAATGAAATCAGTCACGGTTGAAGGAACGGCTGCCATTGATGCTAATTGTTTAAATTTGGGGATTTATAAATGAAATTAAAAAGAACCATTTCGGATTTGCATCAACGTTCTGTGGCAAAAGGGGGAGCTTTTGTTGCCAAACTATGGATGGGGCTTGCGCTTTTGTCTATGATGTTAAACTTTTTCATTGTTTTAACATTATGGCAAATTTCGCCGAAATTAGAAATCATTTCACAAATTGTTTTTCAAGACGCGTTGACTTCTCGTCAAGGTGTGATTGCTGAACCATTTGATGCCAATATGATGGATAAAGATAAAATCAACGAAATGCTCATTCGGTATTATTTATCTAATCGCTACAGTGTTTTCCCTGATTATGATGAAATGGCGCATCGATGGGGCCCTAACGGAATTTTAGATCGTTTATCGACAGATAACGTGCATTATGCTTTTGCACAAGATGCTTATGGACAATTAGAAGAAATCGATAAAAATCCGCAAACCAGCAGTGTCAGTATTCGCAAGATGTCACGGCTGGATAATACATGGACAATCGAACTGGAAGTTTTTACGTTTGATCAGCGGACAGGACAGGTATCCAGTCGCGTTTATGATGTTGTTTTGGAAACAGCCGTTGATCCGGCTTATGCCTTTTTTAACATTGATTTCATTAATCCGTATGGATTACAGATTGTTGATTTCAGACAAACGCAAAAAAAACAATAAAATCATCATTTTTGTGTTGGATAATTTTTTTTTATGTGCTAGATTAACCCTAGGTTTACTAACTTAAGAAAGGGTGTTGCATGAAAAAATATCTATTTTTATTAGGAATTGCCGGCATTTTTGCATTGGTTGCTTGCGGATCCGTTTATGAAAAAGAAACGGTGGGGATTGGTCCGGATTATTCCGAATTGAAAAAATCACCGTGTGCTTGTGTGAAATTGGATAATGTACCGGAATTACCCGAATGGTTTTCCTAATTCAGGTGAGCTAATCAATGGTTCAAGAACGCATCGAACACTCATCATCTGATTTATCGGAAGAGGCATTAAAAGAACGTCGCTATTTTTGGATGGCGCGCGCTTTTGCTGTTGTGTGTGTGGTGTCGTTTATTACGAACATTATTTTAATTGTCGGTCTATTTTCGTTGGTTCCAATTGTGCGCGTGCAGCCATTTTATTTGAATTTACAGGATAAAAATGAACAAGTTATTTCCATTCGTCGGTCAGATAATTTAAATTTGGATACGGCGTTATTAACTGAGTCATTAATTCGTCAGTATCTGTTGGCGCGCTTAACGATTGGTTCGGATCCCAAAGAGTTGGAAACAAGATGGGGACTGGATGGTGCTGTGAATTGGACAAGTGAATCTTCCGTTTTCGGGATGTTTGCTGAAACGGCTCAAGCATTGATTGCGCAGGCTAAAAACGAAGGATTAACACGACGCGTGGACATTTTATCTGTTGTCAAATTACGGGAGGTAGATGCGTCTCGAGATGTGTGGCAGGCGGAATTGAATCTCGTGGATATGAAACGCGGTTCAACCGAACCATTAACAACGCGTTGGCGTATTGTGATGGAGGTTGAATATCGTCCTAATCGTGAGGGGTTGAAGTGGTCGCAACGATTAAAAAATCCGATAGGTTTTACGGTAACGCGGTTTGGTATGCAACAAATAGATTAAAAAAGGAAATTTTTATAGACTTAAAGATAATTTTTTGTTTAAATGGAAAAAGGTTAATGAATCAAAGGAGATCTGACAATGAGTCAAACAAAAATTAAAAAATATGGTTGGGTAAGTGCAATTGCTTTTTGTGCTTTAGTTGCAATGCCGGTGGTTGCACAACAAGATTTACCGACAAATACGGAAGCCGGTCAATTGGCGGATGCAATTGCTCAGACGGCCGGTGAATACGATGCAATGAATTTGAGTTATATTCAGTCGTTTGGTATGCAGCAAAAAGCGTGGAACGATCCGTTGTCTCATTTAGGCGAAGGTCAAACAAAACCGGGGTATTCAAAATATGTATGGTCTCCTGATGTTGTGTTGCCGGTGCGTTTGCGCGAAGGGATGATGACATTGATTAACCTGCCAACTTGGGAATTAATTGAAAAGGTTCATATTGGATCTCCGGAATCTTTTGGTGGTGAAATTGCCGCGCCGAATTCCTTGTTGGTCTATGCTGATCCGAATTACATTGGTGTTGACTCAAATATGATTATCTTTGGTCGCTCCGGTAATCGGTATGTGTTTTATTTACGTAGTGAAACGTATAATACCGATAAAATTACGCACTCTGTTGTTGATGTGTTAACGGGGCCAAAGTTTACCCCCCAATCGGCAGGAGGAAATTTGCCGGATTTTAATGGCGCCACAGCAACGGCCGCAGGGGCTGGGGCGGGGAATGCTTCCAGCGGCGCACCCGGTTGGGCAGGGAAAGGTTCTTCTCTAACGCCGGGAGGTTCTCAAAATCCACAGGTTGGGTTGAATACGGCTTCGACAGGACCGAAAGATTGGCTACAATCTATTCCGGTTGACCCGGAAAAATTCCGTTTTGATGTGGAGATGTATTTGCCAAATCCGGCCGACGTAGATATTGCGCCGGAACGGGTATGGCGTGATGATATCTTTACTTATATTGATTTAGGGCCGAAAGCGTTGACAATGGTTCAGCGACCGATTGTAAACATGATTGTTCAAGAATCTGAAGTGCCGGTTGGGTTTAGAACACGGGGCGAATATTCTCGATTAATCGTGGTTGAAGGTGTGGGTGATATGGTGTTGCGTAATGGCCGCAAAATTGTTTGTTTGAAATTGCGGCGTGATCCGGCTATGGGGTTGGAAAATACGGATTACAGCGGCTCTGAAAAAGCGTTGAACAATTGGAATGCGCCGGCTTTACCGGATTATGAAACAAGTGGTAATTTATCCAAAGAAGGAAATATAAGCACTTCTCAAGCTAGCGCACAAGGAACGGATATGAATCAATTTAATGCGCAGGCACAAATTAATCAAGATTTAGCGGATTTAAATGCCCAATTAGGCTTGCAAAGTGGTCGTTTATATTCCAGCTCGGTTTATACACAAAAAATGGCCCCGTTACCGCCGATTCCGGCTTCAGTAAAACATGCTCCAACGGCATCGGCCGGGATTGTGGATGTGATTGAGCAAGTTTCGTCAAATTCTCGGCGTCAAATCCCGTCTGCTGTGACAGATGAAGAAACAATTTCCATTGAATTGGCTTCTAATCCGGAAATTTCGGAATTGGAAAGCGTTTGGGAAAAGGTAATCGCTGATAATCAGGATGTGTTAGCGGGATATGAGCCGTATTACTCCATTGATGCAACGGCAGATGGGGATGTACGTGAATTATTCCGATTGCGCGTGGGGCCGATGACGGATGTGAAGTCCGCAGATGCTGTTTGTCAACGGTTAGGGCGGCGCGGATATTCTTGCTCGGTTATTCGGGTGCAATAAAAAAAGTTTGTATTGAATAGTTTGTTAGAAGATAAGGCAAATAAAATGGCAGAAAATAGAAATTATACCAGTATGTCCGAACAATATGTCAAAAAGAGTAATCGTCGATTACTCATTTTTGGCATTGTGCTTTTTTTGATTTTTGCATTGGCATTATTTGCCTTATCCGGTCGCAATCAACAAACGGAAGATTTAACGCCGATTGATTATAACACGGACGATTTTGAACGATTAAACAATCCAGATGCTTCTTTAACAACGTTTACGCGCGGTAGTGCAACTTTGAAAGTAACACCGGATGTCGTCAATATGGATAATGTCGTATTAGGTTCGAATGTAGAATCAGTTATCACGTTAACAGCAAACAATGCGCCGATTTTCTTTTTGGGAGCGGAGTTAGCCGAACAACAACAAGATGGGTTTAAATTAGACACCAATTGTGTCGTAGATAAAGAAATGGCTGTGGGGGAAACATGCAATATCAAAGTATTATGGAATCCGGTTTCTTTATTACAATTGCAAAATAATTTAACGATTACATGGCGAGAAAATAACCCAACCGTGTTCAGAAATGAAAAAACAGTGGTTCAAATTCGTGCCAATTCAACGGATTCAAAAGATTGTGTGATTTGTGAAAATGTGTCGGCAGAAGCTAATAAAAAACCGCGGATGGCGGCAGGATTGGATGGTACTTTATATGAAGTTGATGATGATGGATATGTTACGATTGACGGTAAGCGCTATAAGGTGACGGAAAACGGGTTAATTGTTGATGAAAATGGTAATGTTTTGGGAATTGTTCAACCGGAGCGGTTGCCTTTGGGATTGGATCACAAAGTTTTGGGAACAATTTCGCAAACGCAGGACGTGATTGATGCCTCCGGCAACAAATTGGGGCGTTTATTGGGCGATGGCACGATTGTGGATCCGAATTTAACGGTCATTGGTGCGGCTGTACCGGTAGTGTCTGTTATGGATGATAATGGAACAATTGTTGGAAAGTTGTTGGCAGATGGATCTGTGGTTAATGCGGCTAACTCCACGATCGGACGGCCGTTGGTAGATGGCTCTGTTATTGATTTACAAGGCAATCATTTAGGATACTTACGCCCATGGGGATTGGTTGTTGATTTTGGTGGATTTGTTTTGGGGGGCATTACACCAGATGGTGTTGTTGTGAATTCAAAACAACAAAGAGTGGCTGTTGTAAAACCAAATGGATTGGCATTGAATGCATCTAATGAATTAGTGGGTGGTGTGGTGCCAACGGGCGTGGCTGTGGGTGCCAGTTGTCAGGCGGTTGGTTCTGTGCAGTTAAATGGACAAGTCAAAGATTCATTTGAACAGGTTGTTGGTCGGACATTGCCGGATGGTAGTGTGGTCGATGAACGCGGAGATGAATTGGGCGCTGTTGTAGCTCAAGGATTAGTGATTAACGAAAAAGGAGTTATTTTAGGGTTTGTTAATTCCGAAGGAAAAGCAGTTGATGCTAAAGGCTCAATGATCGGTTGTGTGAATCCGGATGGTTCCGTGATGGCTGGAAAACGCTCGGTTGGTGCAGTGATGGCTAAAGGAACGGTTGTCGGATATGGATGTGAAGTGATTGGTTCTGTTTATCCGAACGGTATTGTGGTAAATGATAAACAAGAAGGGGTTGCCCGCGTGTTGGCAGATAAGTATGTTAAAAATGCCAACAACCGAATTGTTGGGGTTGTGATTCCGCGTGGGACGGCAATTGGTGAAGGGTGTCGTTTGTTGGGATTGATTAATTTAAACGGTCGTGTTGTTTCCACAGAAGGTCAGGATGTTGGCTGTGTGAACATTGAGTTAAATGTATTGGATAATGCTGGAAAAGTCATTGGAGCAGTCAATTACAAAGGACAGGTAACAGATGACAATGGAAAAATTATTGGTCGAATTCGGATGGATGGAAAAGTCATTGACACCAAAGGGGTTGTCATTGGTTGTGTGAATCCGGACGGTTCGGTTGTGGATTTAAAAGGCGCTCCGTTGGGACAAGTTGTCGGCGTCAGCAATGGAACATCTCGTCAATCCGGTGTGGTGTTAGATGCAGCCGGCAATCCAACCGGATACACAATCGTCGGAAATCAAGTTTATGACCAAAATGGCAACTTGGTTGGCGAATTGCAAGAAAACGGTTGGGTCGTTGATGCTAATGGTCAAATTATCGGCGTGGTCCCGCCTGATGGGGTTATTTATTCTCCAGACGGATTGATTTTAGGTCGTTATTCTCGTCAAACAGGGGTTGCTGTGGATTTGGAAGGAAATCGTTTCGCGCGAATTTTACCGGATATGACGGCTGTCAGCGGTGAAACATCTGACATTATTGGGGCTTTAATTGCAGATAAAACAAGCTTCATGAAGTTGGATGGTTCTTATTTAGGAACAATGCGTATTGACGGTATGATGTTAGATGCCTCCAATAATTTAATCGGCGCTATTCGGGCAGACGGAACGGTGGTGGATAAAACAGGTCAAATCATCGGGACGCGCATTTTAACAGGTTCCGTGTTAGGTGTTTTGGGGGGTGTTATTGGAACAGCTGAGGCGGATGGTTCAGTTATATCCATGGCGAAAACAAAAATCGGCAAAATGTTAGGAAATGGTTTGGCTGTTTCTGAAGACGGAAAAGTTATTGGTGCTCTTTTCCCTGAAATTTCAGTTGCCATTGGATCGGATGGAACGATTTTGGGCGGTTTAACAACACAAGGAAAAGTGATTGATAAAAATGCACGTGTGATTGGAACAGTTTCGCCGTTTGGTTTTATTTTTGATAGTGCGGGAAAATTAACAGGTCGTTTAGTGCGGGTTGGGGCTTTTGTAGATGCTCAAAACCAAACAATCGGCTGGCTTTCCTTTAAAGGAGAGTTAGAAGGAAAAGATCAACGTTCTCGGGCTAAAGTATTGAGCAACGGAGTTGCAATTGACAACAATAATTTTGTGATTGGTCAACTTGTGCCGCGGGGTGTTGCGGTAGATGAAAACGGCAATTTTGTCGGCTCTGTTTCCGTGAATGGATTGGTTTTAGGAAAATCAACAGAAGTGTTGGGATCCACAAAAGCATCTCCTTATTTCTATGATGCCAGCGGTACATTGGCCGGAAGTATCATACATCCGGGATTGGCACTCTCTTTGAATGGGGCGGTTTTGGGTTGGACAAGTTATACGGGACAAGTCATCAATGCAAAAGGAGAAAATGTCGGATTTATCGGTTTGGATGGTCGCGTCTTTAACAGCTCTAAACAATTGATTGGTACCTTTGTGGCTTTTGACACATTAACAGGTGGCGATGAGCAAGATAGCTTTGGGGTTTTGGGGGCTGATGGAAACATTGTGGATGGAAAAGGGCAAAAAATCGGCTCAGTTCTTTCCACACAATTTGCCGGTCAAGAAGGAAAAATCACAACGAGATTATTCCGTTCATCTGATTTAATTACTAACTTTGTGAATGGTCAGTTGATGGGGCAGATTTTGCCGGGTGGCAGTGTTTTATATGCAAATGATGATAAAATTTTGGGAACAATTGGCACTAATGGATTAGCGGCAAATTTAACGAAAAAGGTGATGGGTGGTGTGGCCCCGGTTGGTGTGCCGCAACGGATTGGCTTATCAGTAATGGGGCAATCACTTGTTTCGGGGGGTATTCTCAATAATGGGGCTTTTGTGGCTCAAGCAATGCCGAATACGGCCGCCTATGACTCCAAAGCGCAAGTGGTTGGTAATGTGGCTGTACCGGATCTCTTTATCGGTCGGGAAGGGGCGGTTATCGGATCCAGTTCCGGAACAGCAACAATCATTTCAAGAGATGGAAAAAAGTTGGCATCTTATATGCCGTTTGGCTCTGCTTTGACAACGGATAATTTGTGGGCCGGGGGGGTAATGCCTTTGGGAACGGTTGTGAATGATGATGCGTATACCATTGGTGTAGTGGCTTCTGACGGGGCTGTTGTGGATCGGATGGATGACGTGATTGGTCGTGTGATGACAGACGGAATTGTTGCAGGTATTTCTGAACGCTCCAGTTATGCAACAATGCCTTATATCGGTGGTTTAGTTAAACAAGGATTGCCGGTTGGTTTTAAAGACGGAATCTTAGGACGCACAACTATTGCCGGTGATGTGATTGATGCTGCGGATAAAAAAGTTTATCGCTTATTAGATGATGGGACTGTTTTGGGTGGTGATATGCCGTTAGCCGGGGTAGTTGTTTCTATGAATCCGGTGATTGCGCACAACGGGAATGTATTAGGTGTGCCATCGGGTGATGGAACTGTTATTTCTGAAACAGGTGAGGAAGTTGGTACGATTGCTACTAATGGAACGGCTAAAAAAGGTCGGATGAAAATCTTGGGTGCTGTGGTGCCGGAAAGATTGGTTGTGAATGATTGTAAGGTCGTTGGACAAACGGCTTTCAATGGTCAGGTCATCAATGGTCGCGGTGATGTTGTGGGACGGATTTTGGTAGATAAGTGGGCCCAAAATATGCGTGGCGAAAGAATTGGCCGGATTTCTCGCAATGGGCTTGTTTTATCCCCAACGGGAGATTATTTGGGACGGACAATGCCGGATTCAACGGTTGTCGACTTAAAAGGAATTAACATGGGATGTGCCCGAAATGACGGTTCTGTTGTAGATAATGCGGGTAATGTGATTGGGGCTGTTGTTGAGCGGGGCGCCATTTTAGATGAGACGGGCAATTTAATCGGCCGAGTAAAACATGACGGTTCGGTTGTGGACAGAGATGGTAATGTGATTGGTAAAGTGTTGGGAGATGGAAAAGGCACCGTTGTGGATTTGGATGATAACGTAATTGGTCGAGTTGTTTCGCCGGATGAAGAATTGTTATTCAACGAAAATGGTGTTGTTGAAGGAACAATCAGTCGTGGTGGTGAGGTAAAAGACGCCGAAGGCAACACATTATTTACGGTTTTACCAAATGAAGACATCGTGGATAAAAATGGGGAAATAATTGGTAAATTATCTGAAAACGGAGATTTTTCAGATGGTATTTTGCGCGATAAAGACGGCAATATTATCGGAATGATTTCCGGATGCGATGTAACAGGACCAAAAGGGACAAAAATCGGATCTATTATGCCGGACGGATCCATTATGGATTTGAATGGCGGTGTATTTGCGGTTATTGGGTCTGACAGTAAATTGTATGATGCTAAAGGAAATGAAATGGGAACGTTGTCCGGCATTGACGTCAATTTAGATAAATGTGGCGTAAAACTGGATAAAGAGACCCTCCGTAGCGGGAAAGGCGCTGCCGGTTCAACAGGTGTATCCGGTCGGCGTATCTTTATCGGTAATAAAGTTTATGATGTTTCCGAAGCCGGATCTATCATTGATTCCGAAGGGACAATCATTGGTTATATGGGTGAAGATGGTCGGCCGTATGGTTTGAACAATAAGCCGTTCAGTGTTGGTTCAGATGGAAGTGTTTCTACTCGGACTCGGCCGAATTTAGATAAACAGCTGACAGTAAATGAGGAACAATTAACACAAATGCAGCAATTGTTGGCACAACGCCGAGCCAGTATGAAAGCCGCTCGCGGAACAGCTATTCAACCGAGTGGGCGAATTTTGGCTAAAGCCAAGAAGAAACAAGACGAAGATTGGGGAGAACCCAGAATCGTATCATCATGGCCGGTAGATATGTCGCGTATGATTTTAAAAGATAAGGCAATTCCGGCAGTGTTGGTACATTCTCTAGATTCTCGATTCTCGGATGTCCCGGCAACAGCCATTGTGGAACGTCATATTTACTCTGAATCCGGACGTAATATCATTATTCCAGCCGGTAGTCGTTTGATTGGCAGAATGTCCAGTAGTGATGGAGATGGGACAGTGGCAAAAGTCAATATTTCTTGGGAGCGACTTATTCGTCCTGATGGCGGGGCCTTTAAGTTCTCAGCAACCTCCGGCGATGCTCAAGGTCGTGGTGGTGTAGCCGCTTATTTGGATAATGAGCTGATGAAAAAATACGGTCAACCGGTTATGGTTTCTGCGGTACGTTCTATGATCACCTATTTGATCCAAACAGATGGAACAACGACAACGAATGCCGATTCCGGAACGGTTGCACAATCCGGCAGAGATCAAGCGGCTGCTGATGCACGTCAAACATTTATGACTGACATGCAACAGGTCTTTGATGATATTTTGACTGAAGCAACGGGGGTTCCGCCGGTTTTGTTTGTCCCATCAGGAACGCGGTTAACGGTTTTTGCAAACGAGGATCTATGGTTGCGTGCGCCGGTAGAAGATGAGAAAGAATATGAAGAGCAATTTGGAACTGATACTAAACAAGCTCAAACGGCGAAAACAGATTCTTGGGTGAATAAACATCCTGTTCCTCAAGGGGCAGTTCAACCGCCGGTGGAACAATACTATGAACCCAATGAACCGGTTTATGTGGATGAAACATATTTAGAAGAACCATTATATGATGGAGAAAATGTTGATATGGAGCAAGAGGTTGTTTCTGAAACATCTTCAAACACAGAGGAAACGAATCCGTTGGAGAATAGAGTGGTAGAACCTGTTTTGCCAAAAAATAATAGTATGGAACAATTGTTTTAGTATGGAAAAAGGAAAATGGCTTTAGATAATGAAGAAACATATAAGGTATTGAATTCTGCTCTACGGCCGCTTTCTTATTGGTATAGTCAAGAAAACATTGAGGAAATTGCGGTAAATAATCCGGGAGGCATTTGGTTGCGTATGCGGGGAAAACATGCTTATCCGTGGCATTATTTTGAAGATCCGAAATTAACGCGCGAATATTTAAATGATATTTTATATATTATTTCTAATACATATGATTATTCCTTTGATCCGTTGGGAGGGACGCCGGTTGTATATGCAACATTACCGGGAGGTCATCGGTTTACGGGAATCAGTGGTCGGAATGTGATGTATGATAACAATGATTTAACCGGCGGTGTGGCGATGACACTGCGTGTTTATTCAGAAGACATCGGCATTGGAATGGAAGATTTTAGATTGGCTAAAGGGGAACGGTTACGGCCATTGAATAAGTTGACCAATGTGGAAGATCCGGATGATCCCTATGAGCGGCTATTGTTGTCTATTAAACGGGGGGATCATATCCTCATCAGTGGAGCAACGGCAACGGGTAAAACAACTTTCTTGAACAATATGATTCGTTTATTAGATGAGCATAAGCGCATTTTGACAATTGAAGATACACGCGAATTGATTGTGCCACAGAAAAATCGGGTGCATATTGTGATTCCGCGTACAGAATCCACCAACGCATTTGATTATAAACGTGTAATAGACTTGGCTGTTCGGTTTACTCCGGATTGCATTATTGGTGGAGAAATTTCTACCTCTAATGCCGGTGCTTTATGGGAATTAATGGGGTCCGGACATGATAACTGTTTTGCAACGATTCATGCGGCCAGCCCGGATGATGCATATAAAGCATTTGTGAATCGGATTGTGCACTCTTATCCCAATACGGATCGCCAAAAAACATTGCAAGAAATGAAAGATCTCTTACGTGTAGTGCAAATTAATCGAGACGGCAACATTCGCGCTGTTACGGAAATCACATAATGATTAAAATTGGTATCTTGGGAGGAATGGGGCCTCAGGCATCAGCACTGCTCTATCAAAAAATTATTTGGCAAGCCGAACATTGTTTCCATGCTCAAAAAAATGCAGATTATCCTTATTTTTGCTTGATAAATTTACCTGTCCCTGACTTAATTGAAAATCAAAATGATGAGAAAAAAACAGTTAAAATGGCTTATGAAGCTCTTTATTCTTTAAAAAATGGAGGATACACGCACTTTGCAATTGCATGTAATACAATGCATTTATATGCAAAAGAAATAAATCAAACACTTAATTTAAATTTTATCTCTATGGTTGAAGCTGTTGTTAATTTGTGTGTAAGGGAAGAATATCAAGTTGTTTCCATCTTGGGATCTAAAACAACGTTAAAAACGGGATTATATGAAAAAGCATTATTAGATAAAGGGATTAAGGTTAATAAGCCTGATCTAGAAAATCAACATAAATTAGCAAAAATTATTTTAAAGTTAATTGCCGGACGATTAAGCAAAAATGATTTAAAAATTTTTAAAAAAATAGTGAAAGAAGAACAACAAAAAGGAAGTCAAAAAATTATTTTAGGGTGTACAGAATTACCTTTGATTCTACCATTTATTTCAAATAAAAAAGATTTTATAGATTCCTTAGATGTTTTGGCATATCAAATTAACTCTGTTTTTTATAAAAGATAGTTTCAGTTGTTTAAGCTAATTTTTTTTTGTTAATATCTTGTCGATTGTTCGTTTTTCTTTTATGAAAGGATAAAAAATGTTTATTCGCTCTCAATTAGGACGTTCTATGGTTGAAATGCTGGGTGTTTTAGCGATTATCGGAGTTTTATCTGTAGGAGGAATTTCTGGATATCGATATGCCATGACGAAACAAAAAGCCAATGATTTCATGGCAGATTTCCAAATCATTATGTTAGACTCATCCAATTGGGCCAGAACATTGCCGGGGCGCAGCGTTCCAAGCGGAGCAGATACATATTTTTGCGGAAAGGGAACTTCTTTCAAAATCGGTTATAACACAAACACCTTTATGGCCGGTGATGTTCTTTTTAATTCTAGTGATGGAAATGGTATTGGGGAACATGATGGCAAGTTGGATAACATCTATGCGGATGATTATATTCAATGTAAAGCCTATGGTTCGAAAAACCCGAATGTGGATTGGAACTTCTTAAATGAATTATCCATTGAAGGAACTCCCATTGTTGAAATTGAAATTTTTACAAGCAATGGCGATATGTATGCCATGTATAATTATGAAAATTATAAAAACAAATATATGCCGGACAGTTTTGATGATATCAAAATTGACTATATTGATTTTGAATTTAATCGCGATTTATCCATAGAATAAAGAAAAACCCTCGGTCCGAAAACCGAGGGTTTTTTGTATCCGAATCCGATTACGCTTTTTTACCGTCTTCTTCTTCAATACGAGCGGATTTACCAAATAAATTACGCAAGTAATAAAGTTTTGAACGGACTACTTTACCTTTCCGTAATACTTTAATTTCTGCAACATTCGGAGAATAAAGAGGAAATACACGTTCTACTCCTTCTCCAAAAGAAATTTTACGAACGGTAAAGGTGGAATTTAGTCCATCATTTTTCCGAGCAATGCAAACGCCTTCGTAAGCTTGTAAACGTTCACGTCCTTCTGCTTCAATGATTTTACACATAACGCGTAACGTATCACCAGCTTTGAAATCTGGAACTGTTTTATTCAACTTATCAAGTTGCTCTTTTTCCAATTGTTTGATCAAATTAGTCATAATTTATCCTTTCTTAGGTTGATTGGCCAGATAGGTTGCCCATAAATCTGGTCGGTTGGTTTTTGTGATTTCTTCAGATTGTTGTCGACGCCATTTTTGAATGTTGGCATGATGACCGGATAATAAAATTTCCGGAACAGGACGATCCTGCCAAACTTGCGGTTTGGTATAGTGTGGATATTCCAATAAACCGTTTGAAAAACTTTCTTCAGACAAAGAATCCTGATTCCCCATTACAGTTGGAATCAATCGAATAGTAGCATCTAAAAGCGTTAACAGTGCCGGTTCCCCGCCCGATAGGACAAAGTCTCCAATACTGATTTCTTGAATTTGCCATTTGTCTAAAACGCGTTGATCAATGCCTTCAAAGCGACCGCAGATAAAGGTCAGTTCATCTGTTTTCGCGAATTGAGCAGCTATTTGTTGATTAAAGGTTTTGCCGCGTGGAGAAAGATAGTAAATCGCTCCCGTTGGATTCAAAGCTTGTAAAGCGCGATCCACAACATCCGCTTTCATCACCATGCCGGCACCACCGCCAAATGGCGTGTCATCCACAGATTTATAAGCGTCAGTGGCATAATCGCGTATATTAATACAGTTATAAGACCATTTCCCTTCTGCCAACGCCTTCCCAGCCAAAGATTGACCCAAAAAGCCTGGGAACATGTCAGGATACAATGTTAAGATATTAATCTTCATTTGTGTCTCCTTTCAATCCATGTGGCAACACAACCTCCAAAATTCCTTTTTGCAAATCCACCGTTGGAAAATTTTGTTGAATGAAAACGAGAGAGAGAATTTCTCCATCCAATTTCTGAATATCCAAAATATCGCCCGCTCCATAATTGTTAATAGCAGAGACAACGCCAAAAGGTTGCCCGTCTTTTAATACGGTGAGGCCGATGAGATCGCAATAATAAAATTCATTTTCGGATTCGCTGGGCAAAGCAGAACGCGGAACGAACAGTTCGCATCCTTTTAATGCTTCAGCCGTTGTGCGGTCGTTAATCCCTTTGATTTGACAGAGTAAAAGATCGTTCTTTTTCCCTTTAACCATTATTTCAAACGTTTGTGTCCCGTTTTTATTTGTAATCGGTTTTAATGTGTTGAGTATAGACGGATCTAACAGGCGCGGTTTAATTTTAACCGTTCCTTTAATCCCGTGCACACCAACAATTTGACCAATGCAAATTTGAGACAACATCTGTTTAATCCTTATTCAGCCGGTTTTTCTTCAGCCGGAGCAGCTTCTTCAGCTGGTTGTTCAGCTGGTGCTTCTTGAGCTTGTTCTGCAGCAGCTTTTGCAGCTTCTTCCGCAGCCTTTGCTTCCGCTTCAGCTGCCGCTTTAGCTTCTTCAGCGGCTTTTAACCGTTCTGCTTCTTCTTTAGCACGTAATTGTGCTTTTTCTTTTGGCAAGTGTTTCTTTGTTTGGTTTGTTTTTGCCGCCGGTTTTTCACATAACCCAACAGTTGCGAACAACTTTTGAACACGTTCCGTTACTTCGGCACCGTTTGCCATCCATTTTTTTGCTAATTCAACATTGATGCGCAAAGCATCCGGATGATCTTTCGGTAATAACGGATTATAAAAACCGATGGATTCAATAAAACGACCGTCCCGTGGGCAACGCTTATCGGCAACCACGATTTGATGGAATGGGCGTTTTTTGGCACCACCTCTGGCTAAACGAATTCTAACTGACATATTTTCTTCCTTTCTTCTCTAGTTAGTTATTTAAACGGCGGAAAGTTGCCGCCTTGCTTCATCAATGAGTCTAAATTGGAATCGCCCGTCATGGCGCCCATTTTTTTCATCATGGACATCATGCCCAGCGGACCCATCTTTTTGAATTTCTTCATGACCGTTGCCATTTGTTCGTATTGTTTTAACAAACGATTGACATCGGATACTTCTACACCGGCACCATTGGCAATGCGTATTTTACGCGCCGCTTTTAACAGGTCGGGATTCTTGCGTTCTTTTGGCGTCATGGACAGAATAATTGCTTCCTGACGCCGAAAAAGAGAATTATCAATATTAGCTTCTTCAATTTTGCTTTGAAATTTGGAAAGCCCCGGAATCATTTTCATCACGCCTTTGATGTCGCCCAAGTTATTCATTTGACGCAATTGAGAGAGTAAATCATTTAAATCAAACTGACCCGACATCATACGTTGTGCGGTTTTTTGTGCCTCTTCCTGATTAACTTTTTCCAACGCTGTTTCAACCAAACCGACTACATCGCCCATACCTAAAATTCTGTCGGCAATGCGTTTGGCGTCAAATAATTCCAAAGCATCCGTTTTTTCACCAACACCCAAAAACCGAATCGGTTGCCCTGTGATAGCGCGCATGGATAAAGCAGCGCCGCCACGAGAGTCCCCGTCAATCCGAGTTAAAATCGTGCCCGTGATAGATAACTGTTCATTAAATGTTTTGGCGACATTGACCGCATCTTGACCGGAAAGGGCATCTACTACCAACAAAGTTTCGCTAGGTTGGGAAACTTTTTGAATGGCCACAAGTTCGTGCATCATATCCGCATCAATGTGCAAACGACCTGCGGTGTCTAAAATCAGGAAATCATAACCGCCCTTTTTGGCTGCGTCCAAAGCGCGTTTGGTAATATCCAAAGGGTGTTGACCCGCAATAATCGGCAGAGTATCAATTTGTGTGATTTGTCCTAATTGGGCTAATTGTTCCTGTGCAGCCGGCCGATAGACGTCTAAAGAAGCCATTAAAACAGATTTTTTCTGTTTCTTTAACCAAACACCCAATTTCGCAGAAGATGTTGTTTTCCCTGAACCTTGCAATCCTACCATCAATAAAACAGTTGGAGGAGTAGTTTGTTTTAAATCAACACCAGTGCCCAGTAAGGCCGTCAATTCATCATGAACAATTTTGACAACCATTTGATCCGGTTTTACGGATTTTACAACTTGTTCTCCAACAGCCTTCTCTTTTACATGTGCAATAAAATCTTTGACAACAGGTAGGGCAACATCCGCTTCTAATAAGGCAATCTTAATTTCCCTCATGGATTCATTGACCATTTCTTCTGTCAATAAGCCTCGTGAAGAAAGTTTTTCAAAAACACTTGAAAGCCGATCTGATAACCCTTTAAACATGTTTTTCCTTTACTGTTAAAGATACAAAAAGCGCCCCAGTGCGCGTAACCTTCGCGGAATGGGGTATCTCCGTAGAGACTAAAACTCTTAGTCGTATCTGGAAATTTACGCCTCTTATATCAGAAAATAAAATAAAAGTCAAGCGCAAAAGTCTTGACTTTTATTTTTAAGCGCGAATAACTTTTTATCGCTCCTCATTGGCTCGAGGTAATTTATATTGCTCTAATTGTTTAGCTTGTTGAATTTGAATCCCTTTAACAGATAAATCACGAGCAATTTCATATAATTTTGGATTGGCTTCTTTTAAAACATCAACCATAATCATGCGTGTGTTGAAATATTCAATATGCCAAGATGGGGCTTTTTTAGGGTTCGGATTATTACAAGAAGTTTCAAAATTACAAATTTTTTCTGCTAATAAAATTTCTTGTGATTCCTTAGATAATCCCTTTGCCCATTTTGCCTTTTCTTTCCATTGTTCTGTTTTTGTTTGATTTTTGTCTTCTTCTGGTTCAGAAGAAACTTCTGAAACAATTTTTGCAACTTTAGAACCAAATTTCTGAGCAATCTCTATTAAAGAAATGGGAGTTTTCCCTTCCGCAATGCGTTTTGTTTCTTGTGATTTATGCAGATAAGCCGCAATAAGAACGCTTTCTTTATCTTCGGATTGTGTATTTTCTTGAATTAATTCAGCAGTTCTTTTGACTTGATCAAGCATATTTAAACCGCCACCATAAATAACATCTTTATGTAAGTCAGTAGCTATTGATCGTGCATTTTCTATTGAATTCATTTTGTGCTCCTTATTTTAGTGTCTCAATAGTTTAATTATATCACCAAATTGAATATAGTCAAATTTTAAAGCAATGAGCTACTTGTTGGAGACGTGTTAAAAATTTTTTTGAATGAGGAATTGATTTACGTGTTTTTGGTAATGGATGTAAAATTAATGATCTAATATTTTTTCGGTTTCGAATGGTTTGAGGAATAAAATGTTTTTGAAAAGCATAGCCTGATGCGATTAAAGCTTCCTTTGTGCGTGTATCATAGCCAATTTGAGAAAGAAGAGTGCAGATGTCTGTTTCTTTTGTCATATCTGATTTAGGCCAGAGTCCGATTCCGTGTTGTGCTAGTGTTTCCCAAGGAAAGCAAAATCCTGGGTCGGGCTTGCGGGTAGGTGCCATATCAGAGTGACCAATGATATTGTGTGCGGGAATGTTATATTTTTGAATCAATTGTTGGCATAATTTTATTAGAGTTTTAATTTGTGCAATCGGATAGGGGGTTTGGCCTAATGTCGGATTGGTTAATTCAATGCCGATACTGTGGCTGTTAATATCCTCTTTAATCTCGCGCCAAGAACCGACACCGGCATGCCAAGCACGTTTATCTTCCGGAACGCATTGGTAAAGAGAACCGTCTGTGTCTATAATGTAATGACAACTGAGATGTGTTTGCTCTAATGTTTTAATAAAATCATTCGGAGCAAAAATGTTGCAATGAAACACCAGCATATCAATACTTGTTTTTCGTTCATCAAAAAAAGGTAAAGGTTTTTGAATGGGATTCATTACTCACGTTCTTTCTGTGAAACACCGCCACGCTCATTGAAAATCGCACTCCATACCATCGCACTTTTTAACCAAGTTTCAGATTGGATTTGAACAGGTTGGAAAAAAGAAAAATCGTTTGCTTCTTCATCGGATGTTTGTGGAGACGGTTGTTGATTTTTTTCTTCTTGTTCAGTTGTATCGGACATTTTTTCCCTTTCATATCATGTAAACAAAAATAAAATATCATATGAATTAAAAAATATCAAAAAAAATGATTGCGATTTTATTTTAAAATAGATATACTAGAACAAAACAAGAACAAAATAAGAACATGAAAGGAAAAAACATGGAAAAAGATAAGGCTCTAGATGCTGCACTAGCTCAGATTGAACGCTCATTCGGTAAAGGTTCCATCATGCGGTTGGGACAAAAAGATAATGCTGTGGAAATTCCGGCAATTTCAACGGGCTCTTTGGGCTTAGATTTGGCATTGGGAATCGGTGGATTGCCAAAGGGGCGTATTATAGAAATTTATGGTCCGGAAAGCTCCGGGAAAACAACTTTAGCATTGCATGTGGTTGCCGAGGCTCAGAAACAAGGGGGAGCTTGTGCATATGTCGATGCCGAACATGCAATGGATCCTTCTTATGCTAAAAAATTAGGCGTGGATATTGATAGCTTACTGATTTCTCAACCGGATACGGGGGAACAAGCGTTAGAGATTACAGATACTCTTGTGCGCTCTGGGGCAATTGATGTATTGGTTGTGGATTCTGTGGCTGCATTGGTTCCTAAAGCCGAATTAGAGGGAGATATGGGGGATTCTCATATGGGATTGCAGGCTCGTTTAATGAGCCAGGCTTTACGAAAATTAACAGCTTCTGTCGCTAAATCCAATACGTTGGTCATTTTTATTAACCAAATTCGGATGAAAATCGGGGTAATGTTTGGAAATCCTGAAACAACAACAGGTGGAAATGCATTGAAATTCTATGCCTCTGTGCGGATGGATATTCGTCGGATTGGTTCCGTTAAAGATCGTGAGGATGTTATCGGAAATCAAACGCGTGTCAAAATTGTAAAAAATAAAGTAGCCCCTCCATTTAAAACGGTTGATTTTGATATTTTATATGGGGAAGGTATTTCTAAAATGGGAGAATTATTGGATTTGGGTGTTAAAGCCGGCATTGTGGAAAAAGCGGGCGCTTGGTATTCTTATAAAGGAGAAAGAATTGGACAAGGTCGTGAAACAGCTAAAGCTTATTTAAAAACCAATCCAAAAGTGGCAGATGAAATTGAAAAAGCCATTCGGGCAGATGCCAAAGAACTTTCTCAAAAAATGATGGT
>CALXUD010000002.1 GCA_944391585.1 uncultured Alphaproteobacteria bacterium
GTTGGGGGTAGAAATAGATATCGTGAAAAATCGGTTTTTTATCGAGACAGTTTTTTCCGAAGTCAAAAATAAAAAACGATTCCTTTAATAAGTGTTCCGTTTCGGATGAAACAGGATGAATACGTTCTTTTAAAAAAGGGGTTTGTTCATTGCGCATGATTAATAATTTAGGATAATCGGGTAGATATAATTCTAAAATAAAATAATTTTGAAGAGTGGAGGCAACAATTGTTTGGGAGGGGGAAATATTTTTTTTAATGAATTCTATGGATGCGAATAAACCTTGATCATGTTTCTTGATATAAGAAATATAAAAAGATAAAACAGATTCAATTGTTAAAATCAGTATGAGTAATAGCCAGTAGGGGCGCTTTAAAGACCCGAAGGAAAGGGCTAATAATAAAGCAAAGCTTCCCATAGAGGGAATTATATACTTCCAAATAAGGAGGGGGCGTAGCAAATAAGAGCCTAGAAAACCAATTAAAAAAGGTGTAAAAAAAATAATGAATGTATAAATGAAAAAACGATTTTCTTTAATTTTTCGTGTTTTAATAAGAAAGAAGGTATAAATGATAATTACTGACCAACATAAAATCATTAAAACAGTGATGAATGTATTAAAGGGTAAAAGCATAAAGAAATAAGTATAGAAAATGCGTAATGATTGATAAGTGTGATACATTGTTATCCAAAAATCACTTTGCACTCGCTGAAATTGAATACTTAAAATATAAAGGTTGGGTAGGGAAAATAAAGTGATTATTCCTGTTGTTATCCAAAACGGAAGCCGTTGTGTTTTAAATGATGAAAAGAGTTGCTCAAAAAATAAAATACCGAAAGCGGCTAAAGCTGTTAAAATAACATAATAATGCGTGTACATACCCAAAATTGTGAAAATTGCAAGAAAAACCCAATCGGCACGTCGGCAGGTTTTTAAAACAGAAAGAGTATATATTGAAATTCCCGTGGCAAAAAAAGTAGCCCATGTATACATGCGGATCTCTGTTCCGATGCAAAAGGCGTAAGGTAAAAATAAAGCAGCTGCCGTGAATAAAAGAGATATTTTGTTTCCGAATAAACGTCTAACAGGGAATAGGCCTAAGGTTGCGATAGCTAATAAGCCTATTATGGAGTAAAGTTTGCCGGAAACGACACTTAATCCAAAACAAGAAAACCATAAATATAATGAAAAATAATAAAAAGGAGGTTGTGCGTCTTGCTCCAACAAAATATGCCAAATTTGTGTCGGCGTATTTTGAAGAGTTAAAAGAGTGTATTGCTCATCCAGCCAGGTATTAAAAGGATCTATTAATAAAAATTGTAAAGTTCCAAATAATAAAATTAAAGAAATGGAGATATAAACATAAAATCTATTTTGCGGCATGGTCAAAACTCAATGTAATTAAATAGGGTAAATACATTCCGAAAAGGGAAAATAAAAAGAGTTTAATCCAAATAATAGAAGATATTTATATTGATTGATAAAATGGAACATCAGGTATCCTTTTTCATTAATTTAGTTAATTGAGTGCGATGGAAAGATAATTTTAAAGTATTTAAAATGGCTTCTTTAAAGATATTTTGGCTCATTTTAGATGTCCCGTTAATGCGATCATGAAAGATAATCGGAGTTTCTTTTATACGGCTTTTTAAAAGGATATGACGGAATTTCATTTCAATTTGAAAACAATATCCTTTTGATATAATCGTTGGGAGATTTAAGCGGAGTAGATTTTCTCGTTTATAGCAATTAAAGCCACCGGTTAAATCGCGCACCTTTGTTAAAAGTAGAATTTGGGCGTATAAACAACCGCCGCGTGATAAAATCCGCCGTCCTAATCCCCAGTTGACAACGCCACCGCCTTTAACATAACGTGAACCGATGACCAGATCATTGTTTTCAATTTCTTTAAGCAGGATGGGTAGGTATTTTGGATCGTGAGAAAAATCAGCATCCATACTGATAAAAACATCGTAATCTTTTCCAAGTCCCCATGTGAATCCTTGAATATATGCCGTTCCCAACCCTAGTTTCCCAGGTCGGCGCATTAAATGCAATTGACCTTTAAAGGTGTTTTGTTCAATATAGGTTTCAACGATATAGGCCGTCCGATCCGGTGAGTTGTCATCAATTACCAATACATCCGTATCCGGAACGATTTTAAAAATAGCCTCTAATAATTCTGCAATATTTTGAGCTTCGTTATAAGTTGGAATAACAATGAGGGATTTAAGCATATATTTCCTCTTGATAATAAATATCACCTTTTAATTCAATACATTTGATGACATCGCAATGCTGTTTTTTGGGAAAAGTGATTGCTTGTAAAAATGAGTGAGTATAGGGAAAAAAATTGATGTGTAAATCAAAAGTATATTTATAAGGACGTTGCATGGGAACAACGATAATTAAGCGTTTTTTTGCAACTCGGCGGAGTTCTTGCATGCAGGCAGGAATATCGCGAACATGTTCCAAACAATGTGTGCAAACAACCGTATCAAATGTCTTATCTGCATAAGGTAAATTTTCAACAAAAGCTTCTTCAAAATGAACTCGGGGATACTTATGGCGCACCTCCGGATCAATAATCATATCCGTTGCCGATACGGTGTAATTTTTTTCAGCAATTTTATTAGCCAGATAGCCGCGACCCGTGGCAACTTCCAATACAGATGAACCTGCAATATTTTCAATGATTGTTTGTATGGATTCTTTGTTGCAATCAGTTTCACGGTCGATATTTGCATGTGCAACTTTGGCATAAATAGCCTTATATTCTTCATCAGTTAAAAATGGGGCTTTTTCTTTAAAATTCATAAAATCTAAGGCGGCATCTTTATATAAAATACCAATTAAAATGCGCATGAGTGTTTTAGAATCTCTTAAAATAGGGGGTAATAATTGATCTAAAACAAAACGAATTTTGTTTGTAAGGTTTCTGTTAAGGATGGACATCAATTTCCTCGCATTGATTATATTATGGTATTCCTTTTATATGGATTTTACAATATTCTGTCAATAAAAAGTTTGTGATTGTAAAAAAGTGATTGCTTTTTAAAATAGTTGTTCTTAAATTAGGGAGGAAAGATAAAGGAGAAATTTATGATTGATATGAAAAAACTGCCCTTTGAAATGAATGCGTTGGAGCCGTATATCAGCGAACGCACCTTTTCGTTTCATTATGGAAAACATTATGCAACGTATGTGAAAAATACAAATGATTTAATTTTAGGAACAGATTTAGAAAATGCCACATTGGAGGATATTGTTTTAGCAACGGCCGGAGATGCGTCTAAGACAGGTTTATTTAATAATGCGGCACAAGCTTGGAATCACGAATTTTTTTGGAACAGTTTAACAGGCAAAGAGGAAAATAAAGTGATTCCGGAAGTGTTAATGCGTCAGATTTTAAAAGATTTCGGTTCGCTTGCCGTTTTGTTGGAGCAATTCAAAAAAGCCGCTGTAGGTCAATTCGGCAGTGGGTGGACTTGGCTTGTATTTGAAAAAGATAAATTAAAGATTATTTCAACCAGCAATGCGTTTACTCCTTTGACAACAAATGATCAAGTTCCCTTATTGTGTATTGATGTATGGGAACATGCTTATTATTTGGATTATCAAAACCGGCGAGTGGACTTCGTAGAAGGTATATTAAATCACTGTTTGAACTGGTCTTTTGCAGCACAGAACTTTGTTTAGTTCTTGTTTAAGTTCTACAAGGGCCACTTGTTGCTCCATCTGTACGATAGGTTTCTCCTGTTTCTGGATCGCATGCATGACAGCATCCATCAGCTGCACTTGGGCAGACCCAATCAGCACAGAGGTCAACCTTAGGCTCATCATTCGTTTCATTCGAAGAAGTATTTTCACCCAAATTAGGGGTAAATAAAAACTCCATTTGAATGTTATCTGTGCAATTTTCGGCAGATGTTAATTCGGATTGTGTTTGGGCATTTTGTATTTTAAATGGAACAGACCAATGGCTGTTTATGATTGCTGAACACATATCTTGATCAACATTTAAAAGCGAAATATAAAAATTACCACCAACAGTTGCTATATAATCACTTTCAAAAGAAATTTCTGCGTATTGATCACGAGAAAGAGTTAGTGTTTCTCGTTTATTAAGGGCTTGTGTTGAAAGATAAAGGCTTTCAATGGTAAGCCCATTAATAATTTCATTTATTTTATTTTTTTCCATGGCTGTGCGGTATCCTGCAATCCCACCAACGGATAAAACCCCGATAATTGCTAAAACGCCCAACATTTCAACCATTGAACGACCACATTGATTTTTGTTTGTTAAATGCATGATAAATTCCTTTCTAATCTTTTTCATTTTAACGCGCCGCAGCAATGTTTATATTTTTTTCCACTGCCGCAAGGACACGGCTCATTACGTCCAATTTTCCGTGTAGGAAATTCAGAAGGATTTTCCCCATTCGGAGAATTTATTAAAGAATTGTCCTCAATTTGTTCGGTTTCTTCTTGATTGGTTTGAGTATTTTGAGGGGCTGGTTCCCGAAACTCAAAACGCGCATTACATAAGAGAGTGGTAATGCGTTCCCGCACGCGGCTCAACATATTTTCAAACAAAAGAAAAGATTCTTTCTTATATTCGTTCAACGGATTTTTTTGACCGTAAGCCCGCAAGCCAATAGATGTGCGCATAAAGTCAATTGTTTGTAAATGCTCTTTCCATAATTGATCAATGGTTTGAATCAAGAGGCTTTTTTCAAATTGAGCCCGCATTTGCGGTGGCAGCATTTTCATTTTTTCTTCCGTTGCCATATCTGATTTTTGAATTAACCGATCTAAAGCTTCTTGCGTATTCATACCGGGTTCTGTCGCCCACGATTTAAACGGAATATCCAAACCGAGCATTTGGGCAGATTTGGTTTTTAAGGCATCTATATCCCATTCGGCCGGAATAGATTTTTCCGGTGCGGCAGTGTAGACCATTGAATAAATGCAATCGTGGCGCATATCTTTAATGACATCTGCAACAGAATCTGCTGCCATCAATTCTTTACGTTGTTCATAAATAACCTTACGCTGATCATTCATCACATCATCATACTTCAACAGATTTTTGCGGATATCAAAATGATATGCTTCTACCTTTTGTTGCGCTTTTGCAATTGCTTTACTGATCCATGGATGGACAATGGCTTGGCCGTTGGGCATACCGAGTGTTTTTAAAATAGAACCAATCCGATCAGAACCGAAAATACGCATCAAGTCATCTTCCAAAGAAACATAGAATCTGCTGAGTCCCGGATCGCCTTGACGACCGGACCGGCCACGCAACTGATTATCAATGCGGCGACTTTCATGGCGTTCAGAGCCTAAAACATATAGTCCGCCCGCTTCCAGAGCAATACGTTTTCCTTCCGCAATTTCGGCTTTGACTTTGTCCGTGAGAAGTTGTTCATCCATTTCCGGATTTTTTTGTTTTTCTTCTTCAAAGCGGACGGCAAAATTACCTCCCAGCTGAATATCCGTTCCGCGTCCGGCCATATTTGTTGCGATTGTAACCGCCCCCGGTACGCCGGCTTGAGCAATGATAGACGCTTCTTGTTCATGGTGGCGGGCGTTTAATACATTAAACGGAATATTTGTTTTTTCTTTTAACAAGCGAGCCAATAGTTCAGATTTTTCAATAGATGTTGTCCCAACTAAAATCGGTTGTTTACGTTCATGTGCGGCTTTGATTTCCTCAATAATGGCATCGTATTTTTCGGCAGCGGTTCTATAAATCACATCGTGTTCATCTTTACGCGCCAGCGGCAAATTGGTTGGAATTTCGATAACTTGCAAATGATAAATGTCATCGAATTCTCCCGCCTCGGTCATGGCTGTTCCCGTCATCCCCGCTAATTTCGGATATTGGCGGAAATAATTTTGGAATGTGATGGAAGCAAGCGTTTGGTTTTCCGGTTGAATGGGAACATGTTCTTTTGCTTCAATGGCTTGATGCAAGCCATCAGAATAACGACGACCGTCCATCATTCGTCCCGTGAATTCATCAATGATAATTACTTTATTATCTTTCACAATATAATCACGGTCTTTTTCAAATAAGGTGTGCGCTTTTAAGGCCTGTTCAATATGATGTACCAAAGCAATGTTGGCTAAATCATATAAAGATCCTTGCATAATGCCGGCAGCGTTTAAGGCATCTTCTAAAAAGGTGGTGCCTGCTTCCGTTAAGGTAACGTTGCGGTGTTTTTCATCTTTTTCATAATGTTCCGGTTTCAAGGATTTCATAAATCCGTCAATTGTTTGATAGGTAGTCGCGGAGTCTTCAGCCTGACCCGAAATAATCAAAGGCGTTCTGGCTTCATCAATTAAAATAGAATCCACTTCGTCTACAATGGCATAATGAAACGGGCGTTGAACCATTTCATCCAATGAAAAGCGCATGTTATCTCGCAGGTAATCAAACCCCAGCTCGTTATTGGTGGCATAAGTAATATCGCAATTATAAGCATCTTTACGAGCATCCGGCTCCATTTCATGTGTGATGCAAGAAACGGTTAAGCCCAAGAAACGGTAAAGTTGTCCCATCCAGCCGGAGTCGCGTTTGGCCAAATAATCATTGACCGTTACAACATGGACACCTTTGCCCGTTAAGGCATTTAAATAAACCGGCAACGTGGCAACAAGCGTTTTCCCTTCCCCTGTTTTCATTTCGGCGATTTGGCCGTTATTTAAAATAATCCCTCCAATCAATTGGACATCAAAGGGGCGCATGCCAAGAACGCGTTTGGAAGCTTCCCGCACGGTGGCGAATGCTTCGGGCAGCAGGTCATTTAAGGATTCGCCAGCTGCAAGGCGTGATTTAAATTCAGTGGTTTTAGCTTGCAATTCGGCATCGGATAGTTTTTCAAAATCCGGCTCCAGAGCGTTAATTTTAGCGATTGTTTTTTTGTATTTTTTCAAGTATCTGTCGTTTGCTGATTTAAATAAATTTTTGAAGTTCATAGTCTATCCTTATGTCTAATCATATGTATTTATTGAACATACGTTTTTTTTGAAAAAATGTCAAGGAAAACGCTTTATTTTTCCAATAATTTTCGGATATCGGAAGCAGCTGGTGTATTCGGAAAGAGCGTTAAAAGGGGTTGTTGAGCGCGCACCGCTTCTTTCACATGTATATCGCGACGAATAATGCCCTGCAAAACGGGTTGAAAATGCAAAAAGTGGGTGCAGGTTTTTTGTAGTGTTTCAAAAGTGCGTAAGCCTTCTTTTTCCGAATCTGCGGAATTGACAATAACGCGTATGTCCGTTTGAGGACTTGTTTCCAATTGACGTTTTATAAAAGCATAAGCGTCACTGAGAGAGGCGGGGTCATCCGTACAAATAACATAAACTAAAGAGGCTGTTTCAGCCAGTAATTGAATTGATTTTTCAAGACCGGATCCCAAGTCCACAATCACGGCATCGTAGTGTGTTGCCAGTAGCATTAAATCATCATGAATTTGTTGGAGTTTTTCAACAGGTAGGTTGATTAAACTTTGATGTCCGGAACGGCCGGTAATCAAATCTAAACCGGTTTGAAAATCATGAGTGATGATTTGATTCATTGCTTTTTGACCGCTGATGAGTTCTGATAAATCGTGTTCGGGAGAGAGTCCTAGTTGGATATCTATATTTGCCAGGCCGAAATCGCCGTCAAAGAGTAAGACTTTTTCCCCTTGTTCGGCTAATGCATGGGCATAAGTGATGGCTAACAGTGTTTTGCCCACTCCACCTTTCCCGGAGGCAAAAGCAATGATGGGACAAGAAGAGGAAGAAAAAGAGTTCATATGCGTTCTCCCAGTAAAGCGGCTAATTGTTGCGGGGTCGGAGCGCTAAAGGCTTCGGTTAGGGAAGCACTTTGACCAAAAGCGGCAAAGGGCAGGTTGTTTTGAAAGGCGGCAGCCAGCAAATTGCCAAAATAACGGCTGGTATCCATTTGAGTGGCAATCAGTCGGTTGGCCCCGATTTGGGCAAAAGCAGTGGCGATATCGGCAGATTCCATAACATCCAGACCGGCAGGCAGTGTGAGTAAAAATTCAACACCGTGTGCCGTTTTTTTGAGTTGTTTTAAAAAAGCTAAATCCGTTTCGGATAAGTAAGAAATTCCCATTGTATCTATCAGAATAAAATTATAATGTCGACGGGTCGTTTCTAATGTGTTATTAAGCGTATTTAAATCATTAAGTGGCAGGAACGGGATTTGGGCAATTTTGCAAAAAGAAATCAGTTGTTCGCGCGCACCGGCTTTCACAACGTCTGTGGTTAAAAGGCAAGGACTTAAGTGATTAAGTTTCGCTTGCAAAGCCAGTTTGATTAAAGCCGTTGTTTTGCCGCTGCCATGGGGACCGACAAGAGCATAAATTCGGTTTGTTTTTTGGAGAGAAAGAGGCGCAAAATCAAAAGTAGATTGCAAAAACGATTCTAACGTATCAGCGTTTGTTTGAGCCAATAAACGGTCAATTAAATCAGTCGGCAGATGATGCCTTTTCAAAAGTTCTTTTAAATCGGTATTTTGGTGAGGTATTAAAGGAACATCCAATTCCGTTTCAATGGCGGTAATCAATTTCACTGAGCCGTCAGGGAGACGATGAGAAGAAATAATCAAAACATTTTCGCCCAATTCTGTTCGGATTTTATCCATAACAGTTGGTATATTAGGACCAAAGAATGTTTTGAGTTTCATGGATTATAAAACCTCAGTCATAATAACGCCGAAGTGATCGTCTGCCAAAGTGAGTTCGCCATGCCCAATCAGGCGGTTATTGGCATAGATGTCCACCGGATCGCCCACTTTTTTATTAAGCGATAAGGTGGTTCCTTTTTTAAGATTCAATAAGTCTTGAATGGGTAAAGTGGTTTCTCCCAAGCCTACGACGATTTGAACCGGCACTTGAGCCAAAGCATCCAAATCAGTTGCTGGTTCGGATTGTGTTTGTTGGAGTGTTTTTTGTGTGATGCGTTGTAATTCCAAGCGTTGTTGTGCATTCATGGTGTTAATCCTTTAAGGTAATTTTATGTGTCGCTTTTAATTCTTGCGCCAATTTTAACAAATCCAATTGGGCTGTGTCAATTTGATTGATACGTACGACACCCAGTTGCGCAATTTCTTTAGTTAAATCTGCCCAAATACGTGGCGACATATTGCGTGAAAATGCATCTTTAATGTTATCTGAAGCCCCTTTTAAAGCCAAAGCGACTGTTTCTTTCGGGGCGGCTTTTAACAAGGTTTGAATAGATGCATCATCCCAATTGGCGAGGTGTTCAAAACTGAAGATATGTTCCGAAATCTGTTGGGCTGTTTGAGGGGCAGATTGATAGAGTGTTTCCAAAAAACGATCTTCCGTCTCTTTATCCATTAAGCTGAGAATACCGGACAACTTTTCCGAGCCGGTTTGAGGAGTATGTTGGCTATAAGATGTACGCAAGCGTTTTTCAAGTGTTTCTTCAATCATTTTTAGTGTATCTGAATCTGTTGGACCAGTGTGTGATAGATGTTCAATAACACTATCCCGTTTTGTTTTAGGCAATAAAGAGAGGATATCGCCTGCTTGCTTGTTTGATAAGTGGTAAAGAATAACCGCCAGAATATGTGGAGATTCCGATTCCAACAAAGGCAATAATTGAGGTGCTGAAAGATGTTCCAACTTTTCCCAGATTGTTTTCCCCGCGACCGGAAAATCTATTTCTTTAAGCAAGCGGTCGGCTTTGTCTGTCGGTAATGTTTTTTGCAAAACGGAACGTGTGTTTTCTTGTGTGTTGATCAGGTCGGGGGTTTTAGTGGATTCTTTTAAAAACTGTTCGGCAATTTGGTTAACGGTTTGAGCGGGGATATGCCCCAATGTTCCCATGGTGCGAGAAATTTCAATCATTTCGGAATCGGTTAAACGTAGGAAAACAGATTGGATAATTTCTTCTCCCAAGGCTAGCAATAAAACAGAAACGCGATATAACCCCGTGTTGCCATGTGTATCTGCCGGCTGAGTCAACCAGTTGCGCAGGCGTTGAATTGCCGGTTCCGGTGTCGTTAAAAACAGGTGATAGGTTTTATCTAACGGGGTTTTATTTTCTCGGTGGACAAAGCGGGTGGTTGGGGTAATCGCTGAAAGAGGGGCGGGGGTCATGAGTTGTTTCATCATCGGGCGGATAAAATAAAACAAAATCAAAAGGGATAAAAGGGTTAAAATCCCTAAAAAGATGGCAGAAAAAATAATTGATGCCGGCCAATTTTTCCAAAATGGGGCGCTTTCACTGAAAGGCAGGTTAATGACTTCCAATGTATCGCCACGTTCTTTATCAAAGCCGGTGATAGATTGGATTAAATTAGTGTACACTTGCATTTCGGTGGATGAACGGGGATGGTAAATGGCGGTTTTAAGGGATGTTGATTGCATAGTGCCGTCTATTAAAACGGTGATGGAGAGTTTTTTGATTTGTTCAAAACTGTTATGGCGCGTAATTTTTTGGGTGGAAAAATCGTATTGTGTTGTTTGTGTGTAAAGGTCATTACCTTTATTGTCCGTTCCATTTTCGGAAATAGTGGCAAGTTTTATCACAGACGTTTCCGGTATCAGTAAAGATTGATCATTTGTTTCTTGCAATAGATTAAAATCGGCACGGACGGTCGCTTGAACCGTGTTAGGTCCGGTGATTTTTTCAAGTGCTGTTTTTATATTTTGTTCCAAATGTGTTTCATATTGGCGACGCAAAGAAGAAACCGTTGTAAAGGTGTTTTCAGCTCTTGTTTCGGTAAAAACGGAAGATGAATGTGTTTTTGTGGGTTGATTAAAAATAAATTGTTGGGTACAAAGAGCAATTATACCAACGATTCCCAGCAGAAGCAGGGAGAGAAGAATAACGCCGATAAGTCGCATAAGTTCCGCGGTTTTTGACACAATTTCACCCTTGTTTAACCCGATAGATACTGATACACGGATTTATTGTGCCAAAAAATGATAAATTTTTCGTTAATATCCTAACTTTTATTCTGTTTTCAGAAGTACTTGATGATGCAGGTGAGCTGTTTCAGGATTGAAGATCAGTAAGCGGATTTTATTGGTATCAGTTTGGGTCAAAAGGCAGGCAAAAGCACCGCAACCGGAAAAGTGTATAATTTTTTCACTTGGTTCAAGGTAAAAGGTTGTGTTGGGATTTTGCAGCTTGTGTTTTGAATGATTTTCTGTTATTTTAAAAACAATAAGTGCCAAGCCGGCAACAATCAATCCGGTCATGATGAAAACACTGGTTTTGGCAATCAAAAGCATTTTCATGGAAAGTCCTTTCTGAATGAGTGAAACAGAATTTAACAGTATACCAGATGACGTTATTTGTCAAAGTCAATTCAAAACAGACCCCGTTTTAAAAGAACAGGCCGGTGAACGATTAGATAAATTTTTAGTCAAAAGTATTGGGCAGTTATCTCGCAATCAGTTTATTCGCTTGATTGAAACGGATCAAGTGATGGAAATGACGCATCAGCAGGTTATTTCGGAAGCTGATTATCGCGTGAAGGAGGGGGACTGCTTTGAAGTACATTTGCCAAAAGCTGTGCCGGCGGAGCCCGAACCCGAAAAAATTAAATTGGATATTTTATATGAAGATGAAGATTTATTGGTTGTAAATAAACCGGCAGGCTTGGTGGTTCATCCGGGAGCCGGTAATTATAACGGGACTCTTGTTAATGCCTTGTTGGCTCATTGTGGCGATTCTTTGTCCGGTATTGGTGGCGTAAAACGTCCGGGGATTGTGCATCGAATTGATAAAGATACCAGCGGGATTTTGGTTGTTGCCAAAAATGATTTCGCGCATGTGCGCTTATCAGAGCAATTTTCAGCACATACGATAGAACGAGTTTATCAAGCGGTTGTTTGGGGGCATGTGCAGCGGCTGAGTGGTGTGGTTTCCGGGAATATCGGTCGATCTCGCACCAATCGTCAAAAAATGGCGATTGTGAAAGTTGGCGGTAAGCCCGCAACAACACATTATGAGCGTGTGGCGGTTTTAGGGGGTGGGATTGCAACACATATTCAATGTGTATTGGAAACAGGTCGCACGCATCAGATTCGGGTGCATATGGCTTCTATCGGGCATTCATTGGTTGGAGATGCGGTTTATGGTGTGGTGCCGAAATCAGCGCCGGCGTTTGCTCGGTTTTTCCCGCGTCAGGCTTTACATGCCGGTTTTTTGGCGTTTCAGCATCCCAGAACATTGGAGCGATTGGCTTTTGAAGTGGATATGCCGTCTGATATGCAACATTTGTTAGCAGATTTTGAGGCATTATCTGTTTAAAAAAACGCCCTCTTTTAAAGGGCGTTTTTGTTGAAAAGGCAGATTTACAACGCCGGTTTCAAAATTTTTACATTTTGTGTTTGGCGTTCTTGAGCCAAAATGTTTTGCAAATTTTGAGCGGCAAAAATTTGTTGCAATTCTTCCCGAACCGTTTCAAAGCTTGGTGGTGTGGCTAAGCGTTTGTCTTGAACCTGAACAATATGCCATCCCATCGGTGTTTTAATCGGGTCAGAAATATCACCCTTTTTCATTTTAAACACGACATCGGCAAATTCCGGAATCATCATGTTTTTTGTGAAATAACCTAAATCACCACCATTTTCTTTTGCCAAAGAATCAGAAGCGACTAATTTTTCAAAGTCAGCACCGTTTTTCAACTGTTGTTGAATTTTTTCGGCTTCCGCTTTTGTTTTAACCAAGATATGGCGTGCTTTGATTTCATCTTGTTTTGGATAGTTATGTATTTCCTGAATATAGATTTCACGCAACTTTTCTTCTGTCATCAATTTATCCAATTGATCGGCAATATAAGCTTGTGACAGGATTTGTTCCCGTGCGCTGTTTAAGGCTTGTTGTACGTTTTCCTGATTTTCAATTCCGGATTTTTCTGCCGCGTTAATGATAACACGCATATTGACCATGGAGTCTAATAAACGCGGATAAATCACCTCAAACGGAACACCGGCTAATTGGGGCATGGACTCGGCAAATTCGCGCACCTCAGACAAACGGATATCGGTTCCGTTAATAGTTGCAACAACCGGATTTTCGGGCGCTTTGGGCGCCGGTTTGAATTGGTTGTAAAGCCGTGGTAAAAAGTCAATGGATATAAAAATAAAAACAATCAAAATGCCGATAATGGCCGCTCCGACAAACGGATGACGCCAGCTGCAATAAGAGCATTTTGCGGATTTGACAACCGGTGCGGATTTTGTTTTTTCCGATTGAACAGGGGTTGATTTTGAAGATGTTTTTTTCTTTTTTTGAACCATAATTTTCTCCTTTATTTTGAATGATACTTTTAATATAAAAATGTTTTTTTAAAAAAGCAATTTATTTATTTTTAAATTGTTCTTGATGTAGGCGTTTGGAAAGTTCGCCCAAAAAGCCTTGTGCTAAAGAAGGATGTAAGGAAAGCATTTGATATAACTGATCGGACGGAATTCTTAAAACAGTGGTACGCTCCATCGCAATGACATCGCACGGAAACGGCAGGGGATTTAAAACGGTTGTTTCGCCAAAAAATTGACGAGCTTCCAAATCAGACAAAATCGTTTTGTCTTGTTTTAATTGCACGTGGCCGCTTACGATAATATAAAGGAATTTATTGACTTGTCCTTCAGATAAAATGATTTCTTTTTCTTTAAAGCTTTTTTCTTCACTGACGTTGATTAAATCCGCCAGGGCCATTTCGGAGGCTTTTTCAAAAATAGAAACATTTTTTAAGACAAGAACTTTTTCAAAAGTAATGGACATCAAGAACTCCTTATTTTAACATCAATTCCAAATTTTGGTGAGTGAGAGCCGCTGTCGGAATATCCAAGAGCAAGGCGTGTCGTTTTTCGGCATTCGGTTCTAAACGCCCAAGTGCATAGATAGCGGCTTCTAAAATCATCGGGTCTGTTTTTTTCAACGCTGTTTTAACGGCGGGTAAACCATGTGCATCACCCAGTCGGCGTAAGCAATAGAGAGCGTTGGCTTGAATCCAAGGTGGCATGATAAAAGCAGGTTGTGTAATCAATGCTCCAATGGATTGTGTAATTTGCGGAATGGAATGGTATTGCACCTCTGCCGATTTTACCGGATGGGTTGGATATAAAATCAGGGGTTTGATTTTTTGATATAACCGATGAGGAAGAAAATCCTGAATGACTCCTAAAGCTGTTGGGTAAAGAGCATAATCCGCTCCTTTCAGAATTTGAACGGACTGATAAAACAAAGGATGTGGTTTTAACAAAAGCAATTGATATAAAATGAGCAGGCGCGTGTCCGCAATATCTTCTTCAATCCCTTGACGCAGGTATTTAAAGGCCTCTTCGGTTTCGTGAGTGGGCGGAGTTCCGAATAGTTCCAAAAAGCGAATCCAAAATTGAATGCGAGAGATATCTTTCTTTATACTTTTTTTCAACACTTTTTTTCGCGCGCTTTGAACCCATATAATACCGTTATTGAATAGAGTTGTTAAAATAGTTTTGCGCAATTTTTGATTAGGGATATTTAAGGAGCGTAGCAGTAATTGTTTCCCTTCTCCACTGTTTAAAGCGCCTAAAAATAAAATCAAAGTGTGTAGTCGCTGTGCCGGAATATCAGTTTGATTCAGCATTTTTTCCAACATCGGAAAAGCTCCTTTGCCATAATTTTTCAAAGCAGTCAAGGCAGCTTCCTTTAATTCAAATTGATCTAATGCCCGAAAAATAAAAGACAGCGTTTGCGGATGGCGGACAAGGCCTGCCGTCAGTAAGGTTTGGTTTAAAACATCTGTGTCGGATGATTGGGATAAATGTGTTAGAAGGCGCGCATAGCCTGGATTGGGAGCTGCAGACATAATGAAAAGAGCCAACAATTGATCATTTTTCTTTTTGGAAAAAACAAGTTTTTGAAGACCGTCCATTGCCAAAAGCGTATAAGTACCTCCAAGTTTTAAAAAGCCGATTAAGGCACCGGGTTTTAAATTTTTGTCATCCAAGTAAGCGGTTAATTTTTCCAATTGTTTATGATTTTGTGTATTGCCAGCCCATTGAATCAAAACGCGTAAAGCGGTTTGACGGACTTGTTTATCCGGATCTTTTTGAAGAGTGTTTTCTAAACTTTTTTGCCATTGAGAAGCATTTTCCAATCGCTCCATACGCAGTAAAACAAAGCGTCGGATTTGAGGATTTGGGTGTTTGAGCGATTTTAAGAGATATTTTTTATATTGCGGATGTCGTGATTCTTGCAAAACGCGTAGGAAGTAAATGACATCATCGGTGTTATTACTTTTTAATTGCTCCAAAACATAAGGTAATAATTTGCTGGTGGAAATCATCAACGGACTACCGCGCCAGAAACGGGTTTTGAATGAACGTAGCAAAATCGTGGAATAAATTTGATTTGTTTTTAAAATCAACAGAGCGAAGAAAAAGCTGAATAATCCAAGATAAGCTGCGATTAAAAATGGGCTTTCAAAAAAGAAGAAAAAGATTGCGCTGAGCATAAATCCGGCTGGTTCAATGATAAGAAGGCGTAGTTTTTTAAGGCGGATTTTATGTGCCAATGCGATGGGACGCGGCAAAATTTTAAAATAAGCATCAATATAGAAATAGGCTGTCAGATGGAATAGGGTATATCCCAAAAATAAGGCTGGAAGATTTATGATAAATAAACTGACGGCAGAACCAACGGCGGCGCTGATTAAAAGGGTGAGACCTAATGTGGTTGTATACAAATAATGGCTTTGACGCAATAATATGACGGTTATCAATCCGATACCGCCAAAGGCAAGCCAAAAAAGAGATAAGTAAGAAGAATAATCGGTTGTTTGAAGAGATAAAAGAGTGTAAAAGCCAATATCCATAGCGCTTTTAAGAACCATAAAAACAAAAGCGGTAAGGCAGATAAAACGAATCAGCTTTTTGCCAAGGGCTCCTTGAGCTCCGCCTTGTTTTTTTACAAAAGTTTCATTAGCGATGGGATTTAAATAGTTTAAAAGCAATAGGCTTAATGTGGACAAAATCAGAAATGCAAGAGCATAGACCAGCAAAATATCTGTCTGGAAATGGGCTAAGCCGATGAAGCCGCCGGTTGTAAAGCCCAGCAGTTCGCATAAGAAAATTGCCGAAAATTTGAGAGAGTCAAATCGCAAAGGAATAAAGCGGACAGCCATAGACCAAAAGGCGGTTGTGAACAAAACATAAAGCGTATATTTTATCGGAAACAGAGTGTTCAAAACTCCTTCGGCATGCGTAGAAAAAAGCATCATTCCCAATCCGATTATCAAAATTAAAAAAGACAATATCGGTAAGCTGCCATAACTTTGTCGGCGGTCAAACAAGATAGCATAATAGCCTCCGATTGCTAACAAAAACGCAGCGCAGATTAAGTTAAAGGCAAGCGATAATGTGCCGACTTTTTCCAGTAAAAGAGTGGTAATACCGATATCATATAACGACAAACCGATTGATTTAACAAAACAAGTAAAGCCCAGCAACAATAAAATTGTGAGACTGGAGAGCGGTAAAGAAAGTGTTTTTTCAATCAGATTACGTAAAGAGGTCATGCAAAATCCTTTAACAATGAATCAGCGTATTCTTCAGCGGTAAATGCATGCAGATCATCCACCTGTTCTCCGACACCGATGGCGTAAATCGGTAGATTAAATTTTTGAGTAAGCGCCAGAAGAATACCGCCTTTCGCCGTGCCATCTAATTTCGTCATAATAAGACCATCTACGCCGATTATTTGGCGGAATGTCTCCACTTGATTTAAGGCGTTTTGGCCAACGGTGGCATCCAATACAAGGCAGGTGGCGTGTGGCGCTGTTGGAATTATTTTTTGAATAACGGATTTTATTTTTTTTAGTTCTTCCATCAAATTGGTTTGATTATGCAATCGACCGGCGGTATCAATCAAAACAATATCCGTGTTTGCATTAAGGGATTGTGTTAAGCCATCAAAAACAACGCTGGCCGGATCGGCATTTGGGGCGCCTGCAAAGACAGAAACGCCGATTCGCTTGCCCCATGTTTGCAATTGTTCAACGGCGCCGGCGCGAAAAGTGTCCCCCGCGATTAGGGAAACGGTTTTTCCTTGTTGTTTATAGGTAGCAGCCAGTTTGCCAATCGTGGTGGTTTTGCCGGCACCATTCACGCCAATCATTAACAGAACGAACGGATGATGTGTTTCAACATTTAATGGGTGCGCCACCGGTTTTAGACGCGTGATTATTTGCTCTTTTAAAAAAGCGTTCAGTTGTTTTAAATCTTTGGGATTTGTTTCATCCAAAGCGGTTAAGATTTCATCCGTTGTTAAAGATCCCACGTCAGCCATAATCAACGCTTCTTCCAAATCGGAACGTGTTTGTTCATCCATTTGTGTAAACACAAACAAAGCGGAAGTTTTTTTTAGGCCTTTTTTAAGTGTGTCCAACCACGCCATCTGATTTCATTCCTTTAATTAAAAGCGAGACGATTTCGCCTTCTTTGTTCAAAATATCTGTATATACTTTAACATAATTTTCGCAAAAGCCAACACCTGATTTTTCCAAAAGCACCTGAAGGGTTTTATTTTGAAGTGATTGGCAGAGTTTTTGATGTTGTTTTTGTCCCAGCTCTCGCAAGCGTTTGGCCCGTTCTTTTCGGATGGGAACAGCCACCATCGGCATTTTAGCTGCCGGTGTGCCTGAGCGGGCAGAGAAAGGAAAAACATGCAGGTGTGTGAGATTGGCTTGTTCAACCAAGCGCAGCGTGTTTTCAAATTGCTCTTCCGTTTCGGTGGGAAAACCGGTGATGAAATCGGCTCCGAACGTTGTTTCAGGACGAATAGCACGTATCTGTTGCGTTAATTGAATTACATCTTCGCGGGTATGGCGTCGCCCCATACGCTTTAAAATTAAATTATCGCCTGCTTGAATAGATAAATGCAGATGAGGCATTAAGCGTTCGTGGGACATGAGGTTGATAAAATCATTGTCCAGCGCCGCCGGATCTAAGGAACCAAAACGCAGGCGTTTTAAGTCCGGTAATTCTGTCAACAGGCGTTTGATGAGAGATGAAAATCCGAAAGGATAAGCGGTGACGTCTACGCCGGTTAAAATGATTTCCTGAAAGCCTAAGTTTAAAAAGCGGCGTGCTTGTTCCACGACTTTTTCAGGTGGCAGGCCTGTGTTTTTGCCGCGTGCTTGTTGTACGATGCAAAAAGTGCAAGCATGATCACAGCCTTGTTGAATTTGTAAGAAAGCTTTTGTTTTATCATCAAAGCGTTCAATCAAGGGTGGTGTTGGTAAGGTTGTTTCAATCGGAGAAACCAAAACGGGTTGCGGTGCCGAGAAAGAAGCCGGATCTAATTTCTCGCGATTGCCCAAAACGCGGTCCACTTCCGGCATGCGAGCGTATTCTTCCGGATGTAATTGAGCAGCGCAGCCAGCAACAATAATGTAAGCCATCGGATTTTCTTTTTTTAATTTTCGGATGGTTTGACGGCATTGACGTTCGGCTTCACCTGTAACGGCGCACGTGTTAATAAGAATTACATTCTCTTTTAAAAAATGCATACGTTCTTTGATAACTTCAGATTCAAAAATGTTCAGGCGGCAGCCAAAGGTAATTACCTGCATTTTTTATGTTTCTTTTCTTGTTTTTGTTTTTTGTCTTGTTGTTTTTGATAGGATTTAAAGCGTGTGATTTTTACCTTTTTGATATGACGTGAATCCACATCTACCACCTGCAGGCGAATTCCGCTTGGTTGGTGAATGATGACCTCGCCCTTATGGGGCAAGCGACCGGCCAGATGGAAAACGTAGCCGCCGATGGTGTCAATATCTTCCGGCAGTTTTTCTTGGTCAATAAAATCACCCGTAATGATTTCAATGTCTTTTAAATCAGCTTTAGCATCGGCTAAAATAGTTGTCTCATTCGGCCTTGAAATCAATTCTGTTTGATCCAATGCGTCGTGTTCATCTTCAATTTCGCCCACAATCACTTCCAATAAATCTTCCAGCGTAATCAGACCGTCTGTGCCACCGTATTCATCTACAACAACAGACATTTGAATTTTCTTTGCTTGCATTTCACGCAGCAAATCCAAAGCGCGGATAGAGGCCGGAACAAACAAAATGGAATGGTTGATAATATCATTTAAGCGGACATCCTGATTTTGTAAGTAGGCACACAGATAATCTTTTACGTGCAAAATCCCGATGATGTTATCCAATGTTTTATTATAAACCGGCAGACGTGTGAATTTATCGCGGATAATCAGCGCTTTTAAATCAGAGGGGGTAATCGTATCGGGAATGCCAACGATGTCCACACGCGGAATCATCACTTGGCTGGCGCGTACGTCCTTCATCTTGAAAAGGTTTTTGAGCAACAGTAATTCATGTGAATCCACCAGAACTTTATCTCCGCGCTCTTCGCGTTCGTCCATTATTTCTTCAACGGTTTCCAGAACCTCTTCTTCTTCCGGATGTTTGATAAAATGTGATTTGAGTGTTTGTAAAAAAGTCATTTTTAATCCTTATAGGGATCTGAAAATCCCAATTGTTGCATCAGTTTTGTTTCTAATTTTTCCATTTTTTGAGCTTGTTTTTCTTGAAGGTGATCATAGCCCAACAAATGAAGTGTTCCATGAATAAGCAGATGGGTAAAATGTGCCTTAAAAGAAAGATGCATTTCGTTTTTTTCTTTTAAAAGGGTGTCATAGCTCATCACGATATCGCCAGCCATCCAAGGGGCACCTTTAATCGGTTTATCCGGGCTTTCAAATGACAAAACGTTGGTTGGTTTATTTTTTTTACGATATTTTTTGTTCAGTGTTTGTATGGTCTTATCATCGGTTAATGTAAGCGATATTTCCGAAGGTTCATGATGTGTTTGCCAAACAAAATTAACAACATGTGTTGCGTATTTGCGAATGTTCCAAATGCGCAGATAAAACCGTTTATCGGCAATGTTTATATCTAATGTGGGCATGTTATCCTTCTTTACGAGCTTGATCATACGCTTTTACAATTTTGGAAACCAATCCGTGGCGTACAACGTCTTTTTCCGTAAAAGTAATGAACGCAATTTCAGGTACGTTTTTCAAAATGTTAATAGCATCATTTAAGCCGGATTGAACCCCACGCGGTAAATCGGTTTGTGTTAAATCGCCGTTGATAACCATACGCGATCCTTCTCCTAAACGGGTTAAAAACATTTTCATTTGCATGGCGGTTGTGTTTTGAGCTTCATCCAAAATAACCATGCTATGAGCTAATGTGCGGCCGCGCATATAAGCAAGTGGCGCAATTTCAATTTCGCCTGATTCCAATTTTTTTTCAACAATATCCGCGGGTAGCATTTCATACAGTGCATCATAAAGTGGGCGCAGATAAGGATCAATTTTTTCTTTTAAATCACCAGGGAGAAAACCCAAATTTTCACCGGCTTCCACTGCTGGGCGTGTTAAAATAATACGATCAACCGTGCCATCCAACATGGCAGAAACGGCTTTAGCCACCGCTAAATAAGTTTTCCCCGTTCCGGCGGGACCGATACCGAACACCATTTCATGTGTATTCATTGCTTCAATGAAAGCGCCTTGCGTTTCAGTGCGTGGATTGATGTGTTTCTTTTTGGTGCGCAATGTTAAATCAGATGCCCGATAGGTATCTTTTGTGTTCAAAGCGTTCTCAATATCATTTGTGTTAATATCGCTCATGGTTTTTGCCCTTTCGTATAAAAAATCCAAAATTTTAAGTACTTGCTGAATGGCAGCGACGTCTTTATGGGTTAATGTCAGCGTATTGCCTCGATGTTGGATTGAAACGCCGGTTTTTCGGGTGATTTCAATAAAATTTTCATCTAATGGGCCGGCCAGTTTTTGCAAGACGGCATTATCAGCAAATGTTTTTTGTTTTTGTATCATGCGTTTAGTATATCAGGAATTAGAGTTCCTGACAAGGAAGAAGCGGTAGCTGAAGTTATTTTTACCGGTAAAATTTGTCCAATCAAAGAATTGGGTGCTTCCACGTGTGTGTTTTGCATATAAGGTGTCCAGCCCATCCATTGGCCGGATTTGGCGCCTTTTGTTGTAAATAAAACAAAAATGGTTTGTCCGACAAAGCGTTTATTAAAGGCTTTTTGTTGTTCCAGTAAAAGTTTTTGCAAGCGGGCGAGGCGTTCTTTTTTGACCGATTCCGCAATTTGGTTTTTCATCAAAGAAGCCGGTGTGCCCGGGCGGGGCGAGTATTTAAACGAATAGCTTTGTGCATATTGAACGTGTTGAGCAATCGCTAATGTTTGTTCAAAATCAGCGTCCGTTTCGCCGGGGAATCCGACAATAAAGTCAGATGAAATGGCGATATCCGGGCGCGCCGTGCGGAATTTTTGAATAATTTCCAAATAACCGGCAACTGTATATTGACGGTTCATGGCTTTTAAAACCGTGTCAGAACCTGCTTGAATCGGTAAGTGGATATAAGGCATCAATTTATCAATTTCCCGATGAGCATTGATAAGATTGTCCGTTATTTTAGAAGGGTATGAAGTTGTGTATCGGATGCGTTCCAATCCCTTGATTTTTGAAACCTCATAAATCAAATCGCCTAAATCCATTTCGTTTTTTTGCTCATAATCAAGCCCGTGCCAGCAGTTAACGTTTTGACCGAGAAGCATGATTTCTTTAGCTCCGTTTTGCACCAATGCGCGTGCTTCTTCCATGATTTCCGACAAAGAACGTGAATACTCGCATCCGCGTGTGTAAGGCACAACGCAATAAGAGCAAAAGTTGTCGCACCCTTCTTGAATGGCCAAAAAAGTGCTAACTTCAGAATGTGTGGTTTGGGGCAAGAAATCAAATTTGGAAACGGCCGGAAAATCAGCTTCAATCAGGCGGTTATGTGCCCGTAAATATTCTGCAATCATTTGGGGTAATTTATGATAACTTTGGGGGCCGACCGCCAAATCAATGGCGTGATTTTTTTTGAAAATTTCTTTGCCTTGTGCCTGCACAACGCAACCGGCAACAATAATCAAGGTGTCTAAGCCACGTGTGGCCCGCTTCTTTTTAATTTCGTTTAAGCGGCCAACTTCGGAAAATAATTTATCGGCAGCTTTTTCCCGAATATGGCAAGTGTTGAGAAGAAGGATATCCGCCTCTTCTTTGCAATCGGTTTGATGGTAGCCCAATTGTTTTAGAGCATCTGCTATTCGGTTAGAATCATAGACATTCATTTGACAGCCGAATGTTTTAATATATAGGTGTTTTTTCATTTTTGCTGAAGACTTTCAATTTTTTCTTTAAGGTGATCCATAGCTTGTTTTGCGCTAAAAGCATCCGGTTGACCGGTTGATGGGAAAACAACTTGTTGAAATTGGGTGTATTCGGTTGGCGTGAGGACACTTTGTGCCGCATCCAAAAGTTTTTTGGATTTAAAGGTTTGAACTTCCTGTAGGGCCTTTTTTTTCTTCACATCCGATAGGGTGGAAGCGTATTCTTTTAAGTGTTTAGATGCGGTTGGATCTTCTTTGGTGTTAGAAGGATAGTACCATTTTTGTTCAGAGGGTTCATTGGCTAAAAGCAAGAGGGCGTAAGGCGTGATTTTAAGGGATTTAAAACCGGTCAGGGAACCGCTTTGTATCATATTTTCAACCGTGCCATAATAATCCAAAATTTGTTGACGGGTCAGTAAATCTTTATCCAATGTCAACAAAAGAAGCGCCAATTCAGTTTGAGCAACGGCGTTGCCGTTATCTGCCGCAAGATGGTAATAAAATAAAGATTGTGTGGTGTTTTTTTGGCGGTTATAATAACGTGCCAGCATCAGTTGGGTTTCATCATCATTTTGAGCCAGAGCGCATTGTGTGTAAAACGGTAAGGCCGTTTCCAGTCCGTTTTTACGGGCGGCAGTGTCTCCCAACGGGCAAAAGGCGTTGGCGTTCAGGGTAATTAAAAGACAGAAAACAAAAAGTGTTTTTTTCATTTGAAAACAATGTCCATGCGTTTAACCGTGTCCGGTACCGGTGTGATTTCAGTGTAAAATGGCAGGGTGCTTTTTGCCATAATCTTTTTTTGAATTGGAATGACTTCTTGCGTGTAGATCAATGTATTGGCCGCGTCATATAATTCAATCCAGAAAGAATGTGTCGGTTGCGTTTGGTTTGCCGGATTATAAAGGGCCCCTTGAACCAAGAGACGTAAGCCGTTTTGTTGATCCGGTACAACTCTGAATGAGGTGTCAATCACTTCCAAAGCCGGTGTGGCAACGGGAGTCGTTTGTGGGATTTCCTTTTCTAAAAAAATGGATTGTTTTAATGTATCCGGCATCAGGAATAAAACAGCCATTATCAACATAACCAGCACCGCTAAAAGCAGAATAATCCAAAACAAGGGGCTGGATTGACGCTGTTCAGACACCGGTTTGAATTCTTCAGGAACGGAAAGAAGTGGAGCGTTTTGGGAGGCGGATTTCGGCGCTGTTGTATCCTGCGTTTTTAGTTCGGGAGGCAAGGGCTCTTCTTTTTCCGAAAATGTCGGTTGAATTTGAGATAAAACGCTTTTTGTTTCTTGTGTGGATATTCCAGACGCAGCGATGTCCGTATCGGTGTTTAAGGTTTCTGGTTCCGACTTTGGGGAAGCAGATGTATCAGAAAGGGTGGAGGTCGGCGTATATTTGAAAACATGATTGCACCCAGAACAGCGCAACGGCTGGCCCGGCTTAATGAAAGAGGCATCTATGTCAAAAATGGCGCCACATTTTTCGCATTTGATGAACATTTATCTTTTCCTTTGTTTGAAAATAGTGTAAAAGAAGTATATATGATTTTAAAAAAAGATACAAGTGAATAGAGGGATTTTTTAAGTGATTCAATCTAATAAATTAACAAATCCGGTTGCAGAATTTAATGGCGTTTTTTTGCGCTATCCCGGTGGACATGATGTATTGAAGGAAATTCAGCTGACGCTGGAGCCGGCTTCATTTCATTTTTTGACAGGGGAAAGTGGTGCGGGTAAGACATCTTTATTGCGGTTGCTTTATTTAAATCATTTGCCGTCTAAAGGTCGGATACGTCTGTTTGGTCAAGCGGTGGACACCTTGAATCGTCGGCAACGCACCTTGATTCGTCGCAAAATCGGGGTAGTATTTCAGGATTTTCAATTGTTGGAACATTTGAATGCGTTTGACAATGTGGCTTTGCCGTTACGGATTGAAGGTGTGCGCGAATCCGAAGTGAAGCGGCATGTAACTGAATTATTGGCTTGGGTAGGATTAGAAAAACAATTACTGGCCTATCCCGACACCCTATCTGGCGGAGAAAAACAGCGTATTGCGATTGCGCGGGCTGTTATTAATCGGCCTCAATTGTTGTTAGCAGATGAGCCGACCGGCAATGTGGATGATGAGCTTGCTAAACGGCTTTTATATTTGTTTTTGGAATTAAACAAGTTAGGAACAACGGTTGTGATTGCAACGCATAATAAACAACTGATTAAACATTTCGGATTTCCCGAATTGCATTTAAAAGAGGGACGGTTGGAAGTTATTCCGGAAAACAAGTATATGGATATGGCGATGAAGTTATTTGCGCGGGGGGAAAAGCATGATTAAAAAAGATATTCCTTTCAGAGAAGACACCGCAAAATATTTTTTACCATGGATGAGTTTTTTGATGGTTTTTATTGCCGTTTTAGCATTGACCGGCGGGTTTAAAATTCAAAATATTTTGAATACATGGCAGATCGGCGTATCCGGTTCCATGACGGTTCAAATTCCGGCATATGATGCGCAGGGTAAATCTCGTGAGGCTGTTTTGGATGAGGAAATTGAACAGGTTTTAACAATCTTGCGCTCCAGTGAGGGGGTTCTTGGTGCAGAAGTGGTTTCGGACGAACAGATGAAAGCATTGATGGAGCCGTGGATGGGGGGCGAATTGGATATTCAATTATTGCCGCTGCCTAAGTTGATTGATGTGTCGGTGGATGCTCAAAATTTACCGAATTTAACCACGATTAAAAGTGAGTTGGCAAAGCAGGTCCCTTCGGCTGTTTTAGATAGTCATCGAATTTGGCTAGATTCTCTATTGAAGATTATTCATATGGTGATTGAATTGATTTCATTTGTGTTGGTTTTGTTGATTTTAACGGCAACTTTTACGGTGATGTATTCCACAAACGCCAGTTTGTCGGTGCATCAGCCGGTTATTGCTTTGATTCACATGATTGGCGCCGGTGATTTTTATATTGCCATTCAGTATGCATATCGGAATTTAAAATTGATTTTTGCCGGTGGGTGTTTCGGATTACTGGCGAGTATAGGATTGGTTTTTCTGATTTCTTACTTTACACGCTATTTGTTTGTTGATTTTTATCCAAATGCGGTGTTGGATACACTGCAATGGGGATTGATTCTTTCTGTGCCGGTATGGGTTGGGATCTTGGGATTTATTACAACATACTTGACGGTTTTAAAATACCTGAAACGGTTTTTATGATGATTCATATAAAACAATTTATCCTTTATACAGTTGGTGTGATAGTCTTGCTTTGGGGTATTGGATTTTGTGGGTTTTGTTATTATGCCATAACACTTAAATATTCATCAGATACCCCAGTGGATGCCGTAGTCGCGTTGACAGGTGGTGCTGATCGGATTCAAACAGCTGTTCAAAAATTGAATGAGCGTGGGTTAAAAGATTTATTGATTTCGGGTGTGAATAAGTCTGTACCTCCCGATGAAATATTAAAACATTTACAGGTATCAAAAGAATGTCAGCCAACATTAGGCTATTGGGCTGAAAACACGGCTCAAAATGCGGTGGAAGTGTCGGATTGGGTATTAGAAAATCACTTTCATTCTATTTTATTGGTTACGAGCTTTTATCATATGCCGAGAGCGATGTTTGAAATTTTAAAGCATAATGAAGAGTTGATTATTGTGCCGTATTCGGTTTTCCCAAAGAGTTTTAATAATTCAGTGGAATGGGTTCGGACAAAATATGCTTGGTTTTTATTTTTAGAATATAATAAGTTTATTGCGGTTCATTTAATGTCAGTGATAAGGAGTTTTTTGTGATGCGGTGTATGTTGCAATGGGTGCGTTCTATATTATTTCAGATTATTTTTTACAGCTGGACGGCGTTGTTGTGTATTTTATTTATCCCAACCTTATTGATGGGGCGCAAAGCAGCCTATTTAATGCCATATTGTTGGACAAAATCCGTTCCGTTTATTTTAAAATGGGTGTGCGGGATTCGGATTGAAGTGAAAGGATTGGAAAATTTGCCGAAAGAAAATGGCTACATTATCGCTTCTAAACATCAATCGGCTTTGGAAACATTGATGTTCCATCCGTTTGTGCCAAATGTTTTTTTTGTGTTAAAGCGAGAATTATTATGGTTGCCGATTGCGGGATTATATGCCTGGCGCACAGATTGTGTTGGAATTAACCGTTCCGGTGGGGCTGTGACAATGCGTAAGATGTTAAATGATGTTCAAAAAAATTTAAAAAAAGGATTGAATCTGGTTATTTTCCCAGAAGGAACCAGAACCAAACCCGGCACAAAAAAACCGTATAGTCCGGGGGTGGCTTTATTATATGAGCAATGCCAAGTACCAGTGGTGCCGGTTGCGGTTAATTCCGGTTATTTTTGGCCGAAAAATTCAGTGAGAAAATATCCCGGAACAGCTGTGATTGAGTTTTTAAAACCGATTCCAATTGGGCTGCATAAGCGGGCTTTTATGAATGAATTATATGACCGGATTGAAGAACGTCAGGATTTGTTTGAAGATCCGTTTAAGGAGAAAGCTAAATGCTAAAAGAATTTGTGGCGCTAGGGTTGTATTCCGATACAGCGGTAAATGGAGTAGATGCTTCTATTTTTAAAACAGATGGATTGGATATTTTGGGTGAGGTGGTTTCTATTACTCGCCCATATTCGATGGAATTAAAAACTAAAATTTTAAAAGCGTTGAAAATTGAAAGTATGTTGGATATATCTTTTTTAAAAGAAGTGGATGAAGAGGTAACGCAGCACCATATTTTTGCTGTTCGGGATTTATTGGAAAAAGTGAAAAAAATTTATCCGACGGTTGATGTGATTGGTTTTCCGGGACATTCATTGTTGCATAAAGTGGATGATCGGTTAAGTATTCAATTAGGTAATGCAGATGAAATGGCGGGTGTTTTTAATTGTCCTGTTGTGAATCGATTTGCACAGGCAGATTTAAAAGCAGGTGGTACGGGAAGTCCTGTTTTCCCTTCTTTTTTTGAAGCGTTAACGCGTTCATTGGAAAAACCGTTAGCATTGGTAACGATTGGTGGAATTTCCAGTTTGACTTGGATTGGTCCAGTAGGAGAATTGATGGCTTTTGATGTGGGGGCCGGTAATATTATTTTAGATACATGGATGCGAATGCGTTTGGGGGCTGAAATGGACTTTGATGGCATTTGGGCAGCTAAAGGGCATGTGGAAGAAAAATTATTGGCGCATTTAATGCAACACCCGTTTTTAAAGCAAAACCCCCCAAAAACATTAGATCGGAATGATTTTAATCCGCTTTTGCGTCAAGTGGAAGGTTTGTCTATTGCTGATGGTGCTGCAACGTTGACAGCATTTGTTGCTGAATCTATTGCGCAAGCTGCACGGTTTTTACCACAAAAACCGGTTCAATGGATTTTAACGGGAGGAGGAACATTTAATCCATCTTTGGTCCGTATGATTAAAGAACGCATTCCTCAAAAGGTTTTAATTGCATCGGAGTTGGGATGGGATAAGGATAGTTTGGAGGCGCAAGCGTATGGATTTTTGGCTGCACGTTCTTTAAATGGTTTGCCGTTGACTTTCCCTGGGACAACCGGTGTTCAGGAACCGCTTTGCGGCGGTATGATTCATTATCCGTCGACGGAAGCGTGAATTATTTGTTTTCTGGTGAAAAATAATATAAGACATCAAAAAAACGCGGCAATTGCAGCAATGTGGCGTAAGTGTATCGGCAAATCAATTCATATTGTTTGGTTTGACCGTTATAAAGAAGTAATGTTTCAGGAGCATTACCAATAATCAACTTTCCCTTCAGTAATGGATTTTGGATATGTTGTTCCGCTTCGGTGACCAAAGAGGTGTGAGAAAATGCCCCATTTCCCCGTTCATGCGATTGAACACCATAAAGCTCCACGCCGTTATAAGAAAGACCATCTGTTTCTTGAAGAAAAGAGAGGTAATCTGTTGGAATTTTAGAAAAACCGTTTTTTACCAAAGCAACTGAGAGTTTTTGAATGGTAAGCGCCTCACAAGGTGGAAAAAAGACGGCGTAGTTTTCATGCATTTGTTTTAAAACTTGATGAATCAGTTTCATGGCTTTTTCCTTTAACGTCCCGGCATATTTTTAATGGCAATTTCTTTAAAAGCGCTTTGACTAAATCCGGCATATACGCTGCGATCATGTTTACCCTTACCACCCGAACCGGTAAAAGAAGTTAAGGGAATATAAATTCGTCCAACTGGGGTGGGGACATATAATTTTTCTGGGAAGGAAACTCCTGTTTCCGTTAATATTTGTTTTGCTACATAGGTATGAATTAAATCATGAAATGGATGGCTTTGCATTAAAACCATGTTATTGAAATCAATACTGCCGCCATAGTGCAGCGGGTACTTTAAATGGACGGTATAGTTCTCAGGCAAAATTCCTTTTTTGATATAAAAAATACCCTCTTCCGAAATACCTGCCGCTCGCAAATCCATAACATAGTGATATCCTAAATAGCGAATAAAATCCTTACTGATGCGGCGGAATAATTTATAGCTTTCCAGCTGTGTTTCGGGTTCAAGACCAAAATAGTGAACTTCCATTAAATCCATACCGGGGAAATTCGTTTCATTAAAAACACTTTCCCAAAAAGCCTGATTTCGGTCTTCTGGATTTTCAGGGAGTTTTAAATCAGATAAATTGGTTTTTAAACTAGCCATTTTGTGTTTCCGATTCGGTTAAAACAGGCAATTCCGGTTGTTCATCTGTAATTTCTTCTAAATCAATTAAATCTTTTTCCAAACGGGATTTTAAAATACTCATATCATTTTCTTCACGTTGAGCCACAATCCAGTAAGGTACATAAGGTGCTGTTGGTATTGCGCATTTTTTCCGCATTTTTTTATCTAAGTACCAACGTGGCGAATCTGCCAAAATCGGTCGATTTAAAAAGCCTTGGAACAAAACGTATTGTTTTAACATGTCCAAACTCATCATGCTGGATGCCCCGACCACATTGGAGCTTTGCAAGGAGCGGGAAACGTTTTTTTCAAACGGGTTACCTTTAAACGATAAACCTTCGGTGCGGGACGTGCTTTTTGTTTCAATCGTTTTGGTTCCGATCATTTTTGAAAAGCGTTCTGCCGTTTGTTCGTTATTTTGTGCCAAGATGACTTTAGCGGCAGTTGTGGTAATGATTGTTTCCAAGTCATCCTTTCCGTATTGACCGGAAATTTGTCCCAAATCTTGTCCAATTAATAAGTAAGCCACTTTTTGTCCACGACCAACGGCGGGACCGTCCTTAACTGCTGCCAATTTAGGCATTTGTGGAAATTCATCTAATACGAATAAAACCGGAAATGGACCGGATTTAATACCATCCGAGCCTACAAAATTGGGGGGGTTAGCAATTAAGAAAGCGCTCATCAATTCAACAAAAATCCCGGTGATAACATTCAAAGCACGAGCATCAACCTGATTCACAGACAGATAAACGGATATGGGTTTCATTTCACCTGTAATTGGATCACGCATTCCACGTAAATCTCGGAAAGTTAAATCGCTAAATTGTGTGCGCGCTCGAACGGCTGAGTTTTTAAAGATACTGATTCCGGAAAGAGCTGTTGATAAAATAGAGCCGCGTTCCTTATCAGGTGTTCCCGCTAATTGGTTCATCTCAATCATTGCACGTTTAGAATAACCAAAGCGATTACATTCGTTGACCGCCAATTCCAGCAAATCTCTCATCGGATCTGCTAAAGCTGCCATTTGATCTCCTTCATCCGAGCGGCGTTTAATGTCGGCGGCAATTTTCATTTGTGTTTCATTCAACCATTCCAAAATCATGGAGATGCATGGTTCATGGCCATGCCATTGTTCGGGTAGTCCTTCCCATGTGCCGATTGGAGCATAATTATCCAGTGTGAGCGTGCCGGCTTTTAGCGCTTCTAAAGCCATACGGGCGCTGACATCATTCATATCGGCATAGTAGGTTTCTAATGTTTTAGCATCCTCCGTATCAAAAGCATTTTCCGTTAAGCGGTCAAGAAAATAATCATTAGCGCGAGCGCGTTCGCATTTAGAGGAAATAAAGTGCAAAAAGCCGGCCATTGCATTACGACCTGTTTTAGACCAGTGTGGATCTGCTCCGCCTTTTGGTTCTTCCACCAAGACAGCAACCATGGAATCAATATACATATCGCGGTTTGGTCCCAAAGGGGGTAAACAATTTGCTGACAATGGGTTCCAACTGGGATAAAAGATGCCTTTTTCTGGGTCATCTTCTGCCCCCCAGTTAATGACGAAAACCGGACCTTTTGTGGCACGATAGCCGGTTGTATTATAGCATAATTCCGGTTTTGGGTCATTCACGATAATACTAAGATCATCAGATTCTAAAATGGTGGGTACCACAACACCTACCGTTTTACCGGTTCCCGGAGGCGCAACAACTAAAGCGGAAAGGGTTTCTGGCATCTTAAGTAATTTTCCGCGAAAACGACCCAACACAATACAAAAACCGTCAAACAGTTTCATTTTTTTGACATCTGCGTATTCGGCTTTACGTCCACCACCAAACACTTTCGGCATGTATTCATACGGGTTTGTTAACATCCCGATGATAAAAATGAAAACCGGCACGATAAAGGAAAGAAAAGGTAAATAAAAAATTGTCGGCACTCCCGGTTCAAAAACCCGATGAAACCAATTGGCGTATGTAGCAATTAAGCTAGATGGATGCAAAAAAGAGTTTTTCCAGAAAGCAAAAGCACTGTTTAAAGAGATGATGCTGAATCCTTCGCGAATCCAATAAAGCAAGGTCATATTGAAAATTAACAAAAAGTAGAAGGAAACAAGTGTCCAAATAATGGTCCAAAATATCCAGGCAATAAACTGGCCTTGTTCTTCATATGCTTCGTCACGTCTAACTACCATCTTTTAACCTCACAGTAAATCTTGAAGTGCTTTGAAATTTAATTCCGGTATTGGATCAGCTGCTGGCGGGACCGATTGTGTGAATCCCGGTAATTCTTCCGGACCGCCTAAATCTGTTCGGCAAACTAAAACGCCCAATTTTTTCCAAACAGATTCCATTTCATCCGCGTTAATGATATTCCCAGCCTTTTCGATAAAAATAGGAATAATTTGGTAAGATAAATTTCGTTTATTTAATTTTTCGGAAAAAGATTTGACAATGTCGGCCATCTCAAAAATCGGAGAAGAACGGTGGGCAGTTTCCGAAAACCATAAGGGGGCTTCATCACCAAAGCTTTCCTCATCAACCAACCAATCACCTTTTTCCGTGTCAGTTAAACATAATAAGATTTTTTCTTTATCCATTGCTAGATAATCAAATTGTTTTTTACCGATTGTCGGGCCTTGTATCACGCGGTAGCCCGCTTTTTGCAATATTCCCAGCAAATCTTCTTCCAAACGTGTAATGGTGGGAAGTTCAATGGCATCTAACGGCGTTTCCAAAGCTTCTTCCGTTAAAAAAGCTGGCGTATGGTTTTGAGATATTGGCTGTGCTTTTTTTGACTGTTTTACTTCTTCGGCTTTGGCTGCTTGAGCCAGAGCTTTAGGAGAAGTGTTCATTGGTTGTGGGCGTACTTTTTTATGGGATTGTTTAGGTTTGAATTTTGTTTTTTGATTTTTGTTTGATGTTGTTTTTGCGCGGAAAAAGTAAACCATTTTATTCCACAATGTTTTGCAGAGTTTTTTCCACTCAACTTTTAAACAGAAATGCCAACCCAAAACCCAAATCGGCAAAATTAAAATCATTGTAAAGAGAAAGAACCAATCACTGGTAGAATCCAAAATCCAGCCACTTTGAAATTCGGCGTTGAGAAATTGCCAATCTTTAACGGAGTAGGGATTAAAATTCCAATTAATGAGCAAAAATAAGGGGAACCACCAGCCGAGCAGCAATAAGCTCCAAATCAAACCGATTGTTAGTGTTCTTTTCATGTTTTTCATCTTTACCAACCATTTTTTGTCAAACAATATAAATTCATTTTACAAAAATTTAGTTGTTTTTTCCAGTAAAAAAACAAATGAAAAGTTTTTTTATTAATTTGAGAGCGTTTTAAGCAGCATTTGTGTGGAAAATCCGTTTTGTCCGCTTTCATATTGTTTTAAAATCGTTCTAAAGTAAGTTAAAACGAATAAGCGAACAGAAGAAGAAAGACCGGAAGTTTTACGCGCTTCATCAATTTTAGAACATAATTCGTGAATTGTTACTTTTTCACGTGCGCAAATATCGTTTAAAGCCATCCAAGTTTCACGATCCAGTCTCATACTTGTTCTACGGCCGTTTACAATAACATTTTTACAGATCAACATTATTCTTTCCCTTTCTTTTTTTTGTAAAGCACATTATATTATGTAATACCTTTTAAAGGAAAATACAACAAAAAATTGTAAAATTTTTAAAATACATCTTATAGTTGAAAAATGAGACAGGCAAAGAAGAATAGCAAAAATGATATTGACCGACCGTGCGATCATTCGGGATGCACTGAAAAAGGATTATATCGGGCTCCCAAAGATCGGACATTAAGTTCATATTATTGGTTTTGTTTAAAACATGTGAAAGAATATAATAAAAATTGGAATTTTTATGCCGGTTTGTCAATTGAAGAGGTAGAGCAGCATAATCAAAATGATATAACATGGCAGCGCCCGACCTGGCGTTTGGGAACGCGATCAACAGTTTCCTCCAAGCATATAAAGGATCCGATGGGGATGTTTCACGAGGTGGGGTTAGGAATGGATGGAAAGCATCATCCACCGGTTAAGCCGTTGGAAAAATATGAGCGCAAATTTCGCGAAGCGGTTTTGTTTTTAGAATTGGAAGTGCCGGTGAAAAAAGCAGATTTAAAACGCCAGTATAAAAAAATGGCTAAAAAATATCATCCCGATACGAATAAAGGTTCTAAAGAAGCCGAGAAGATGTTTAAAAAATTAGCAGAGGCCTATCACTATTTAATGGAGCGAATTGGCGGATAAAATTTTAATTGAAAAATAAAAAACCCTCATTTAAGAGGGTTTTTAAAAGAGAAAATTTAAAATTATAATCCTTTAGAAGCTTTTGCTTTTTCAACGCGTTCACGCAATTCTTTTGCTTCAGCGGTTAATTTGGAAACCGGTGTAGAGAGCAAATAGGCATCTAATCCGCCATTTTTTTCAACCGTGCGTAAACCATTTGCTGTTAAACGCATTTTAATGGAAGAACCCAAAATTTCGCTATATAATGAAACAGATTGCAAGTTCGGAGCAAATGTGCGCCGTGTTTTGCGATTTGATTTGCTGACATTATTCCCCGATTGTGGCATTTTGCCAGAAACGATACATTTTTTTGTCATAATATTATCCTTTTACCCTTAAATGATGAAACTTTAGAAAAGCCTTTTACATGATTTTAAAGCAAAAGTCAAGCGCTTTTTTAATAAGGGTATAAATCAGGCAGGCTTTTTTTGTTTTTTTGTTTTTTGCGGACAATGAAAATAATCAATCCAATTCCGGTTAAAGCCAGTAAGAAAAAAACAGCCGTGCTACCCCATTTAAGGGACTGTTCAACAAAAGTTGGAGGTAAAAGTGGGGCGTCAACGGTATTTTTTTCTTCAAGAGGGATAGGTTGAGACGGTGCTGGTGGAGAAGCGGAATTTAGAGTTGCAGCGGGGGTAAGCGGTGAGGGATAAATATCAATCTTAATCGGAGGCAAGGTAGCGTTTTCTTTTTGAGCCGTTGTGCTGTTAAACCAAACCACGTGAGGTAAAGGCAGGTTAAAAGTCCCATCTTGCAAGGGAATTAGGTTAAATTCTTGCGCCACTCGACCGGCAAAACGATCGGATGAATCTATAAAGTTTTGGCGTTGTGATGGATTGGCATATACTTTAAAAGCTGTTGAAGCAGGTAGAGTGATTTCCGGTAATTCGTTGGCATCTGTTCCGACGGCAATCAGTTCAAATACCAACGTTATTGGTTCGCCGACTCTTCCCGATTCCGGAGCCGGAGTTAAAAGGTTCAAGGCTAATTCCCGAGCCGGTAGCCACCAATCAGTCCCATAAGAAGTTGGTTTGGGATGAACCGTTAATTCAATTGGTTTAGCGGTGAGAAGAATATCTTGCGACAGGCTGGGTAAGCCGGCGAAAAGAATATCCATTTGAGTCCCAAAAGCGGAAAAAGTATCCGTGTTGCGTTCACGTGGGATTTGACCGAAAAAACGGGCCGGCTGAATCAAGTGTTTACCGGTTGCATGTGGAGTTATTAAATAGGTTCTGGTTAAAACGCGAGCCGGTTTTTGATTTTGGTAAATCAGGCGCACGGAATCATCTGAAAATTGTTCAATGGTCGCGTTTTCTAAAAAAGGCGGTTTGATTTCAGCGGAAAAAACACCGGTATTTTCGGTTAAAACGGCCTGATATAAAAGAGATTCGCCTTCATAGATGCTTTCTTGAGAAACAGAGGCGGTCAGGGTTATATCCGGTATTTGTTGCGTGGGTGTTGTACTTTCTGATACGGATAAATGAGCCGGAGAGGTGGTTTGATTCCCGATTTTAAAGCCTGGGACGGTTAATGTGCCGGTTTTTAGCGGTAAGACATTAAAAACAAGTTCATGTTTTGTGCTTTTTTGTCCATTGATAATATTGGACGAAAAGCGCGTTTGAGCGCCGGCAATTTCAAAATCATTTTGTAAAACAGATAGGTTTGGATGTTCCTTAAACGGTTCGGTTGAGGTGAAAATCAATTGTGTGGATTGACCGGCTGTAATGTTATCCGGTTGAAAATGAACCGTGATATTAGCATAGGCTAAAGAGGCGGCAGTAAACGTGAGCATAAAGAAAAGAAAACGTATCATGGTTGCCTCCGATATTGTTGATATAACCGATTACGCAATAAACGAGAGGGATCTTCTTGAATGCGGTTAAAAAGTTGTTGTGTTTCTTGGTCGGTTGTGGGCTGATTTTGAATTTCTTCAGCGGGCACTTGTGTGGATTCATTTTGAGCGTTCTTCGGTGTTTCTTGCGTTGATTGAGGTGTGGTATTTTCGCTTGATTCCGGATTATTTTGAGAATCAGATTCGGCTGATTGTTGACTGGTATTTGTTTTGTTTTCAGGAGTGTTTTGTGTATCGGTTTGTGTATCAGTCGAATTTTGAGAATCGGATTGAGTTGATTGTTCGGATTGTTCATCGGGTTGACTTTGCGAGTCGTTTTCTGAAGTGTTTTGGTTTTGATTTTCGGTATCAGATGAAGAATTCGAAGCAGAATTTTGAGGAAGCTGTTTTTCCAGATATTCTTTGTTAAATAACGCATCTGCGTGATATGGGTTTAAGGTGAGCGCTTGTTCATAAAGTTTAATCGCCTCTTGAATTTGACCGGAAAAAGCCAGCACATTGGCGGCATTATAAAGAGCATCGGCATCGGTTGGGTTATAAAATAAATCATATGCTTGTTGGTAGTTTTGATTTTGAAAGGCTTTGAGCGCTTCTTGTGCTTTAAAATATGCTTGTTGATCCGGTCGGTAAAAAGGATTGGCCTGAGCTGTTCCAGTAAGAGTCAATAAAAGAATAAAGAGATAATTTTTTCGGAATAAATACAGTAAAAACGGTATGGAAATAAGAACTATAAAAATTCCGATGTCTCGAAAGGTTTGAACTTCCTGTGCTTGAATCGGTGTGCCGGATTCAGAAAGAGGGGTGGCGTTTATCAAGGCATTGATATCCGAATCGTCTGCCGTCAAAGCGTGCGTGGGGATTTCATTTTGAAGAGGGGGGAGAGATTGAGGTGTTTGAGGCACGAACAACAGAGCCGTTTTAAAGGGGCTTTTTTGGATATATTGGTTAAGTGCTATTGGTTCAAAACCGCCGGCGGTTATCAATAAAATACGACCGGTTTTTAAATTCAGATTATTTAAAAGACGTTCGGCGGTTTCAAAGCCTTTAAGCGGATTATTTTGCGCGGTTGGCAAAATATCGGCGCCTAAAGAGGGAATCATTGTGCGCAGGATATTTTTATCTTGTGTTAAAGGTGTTAGAACGTATCCTTTGGAGTCATATAAAACCAATGCAACTTGTTCATCTTTTAATTTATTCAAAATATCGGTTAGTTTGGCTTTGACTTTAATCAGTTGATCGCCCGAGCCGATGGAATTTAAATCTAAAATAATGACCGTGCTGTTGGTGTTTAAATAAGCCGGTGTGGTCGTTTGAAAGGCAGGGCCGGAAAGGGCTAAAACCCATAAGCTCCAAAGAAGAGTGAGTAAAGCGAATCTGTTTCGGTGAGTTTGAGAAGATGATTTTTGAACCAACAGATAAGGTAATAAGCGAGCGTCAATCCATTTCTTCCACGGATTATTAAGTTGTCCCTTTTTAGTCAGGAAAAGCAATAACAGCGGTATAATTCCTAAAATTAAAAATATCGGACGCAAGAAAATCATGTTCGCATCCTTTCATAAAAAACAAAAAATAAGAAAAATAAAGCCAGCATTAAAGGAATAAAAAAAAGTTCCCGTTGTGGGCGCACAGAGGAAGCGGCTTGCGGTAAGGGTTCCAATTGGTTCAATGTTTGATAAATTTCATTTAATTCCCCCGAAGAGCGCGCTCGAAAATAGAGACCCCCTGTTTTTTGCGCAATTTGTTGTAATGTTTCTTCATCTAAATCAGATGACGGATTAATAGCTTGCAGACCAAAAAATGTTTGAATCAATTGTTTTTCGGCACCGACACCGATGGTGTAGATTTTAACTTGTTCCTTTTGAGCGAGTTCGATGGCTTTATCAAGCGGTAATTTCCCAACATTATTATAGCCATCGGAGAGTAAAATTAAAACTCGTTTATCCATGGGAGTTTGGTTTAAGTTTTTAACACCCAAGGCAATAGCATCTCCAATCGCTGTCATTTCACCGGCGATGCCAATCTCGGCTTCATCAAACAGAGAGGCCGTTGTTTTGGTATCTAAAGAAAGTGGAACGAAAGTATAAGCCTCAGAGCCAAATAAAATTAACCCTAAATTATCTCCGAGCCGATTTTGAATAAAGTCTTTGACAATTTGTTTTACGATAGAAAATCGAGTTGTCGGTTGATTTTGGATGGATAAGTCGGTTTGTGCCATGGAGCCGGATGTATCAATCGCCAGCAAGATATTGCGACCGGATTGTTCAAAGGGAGTTGTGGTATTGGAAACCCAAACGGGGCGTGTTAAAGCGAAAATAGCAAAAATCCAAGCAAATATTAAAAAAACAGGTATGTGTTTGGAGGGTGTTTGCGACAAAGCGGGGGCATATTGTTTCAAGCGGTTTAAAAACGGTACCATGAGGGCGGCGGCAGAAGAGGTGGGGGCGGCCTTTCCTTTTTGTCCAAAACGCATCAAAAAAGGAAGGGGAAGCAATAAAAAAGAAATGGGCCACAACAATTCTATCATGTTGTTTAATATAATCAGAAGAGGCTTAAAAAGCAATGGGATTTTCAACAGAGAAGAAAAGAAGGGGATAAAAAAAACATCCGGCTTAAAAAACCGGATGTTCTTTTTTTATTCAACAATCAAAAATTAGTTGTTTTGGAAGTTGAATGTAACTTTGTTAGCGTTGACAGTAGCGCCACTTTGTTCCAAAATGTCGCGAACGTCATTATCATCAACTGTTACTTCTACAGCACCGTTAGCTGTGTAAGCTTTCATTGTGTTTGTGATGTTGTTGCCATTGCCTAAACCAGCATCATTGAAGTTAACTTCTGTAACTGCGGAGTTGGATTGACCACGAGCATAAGCAATCACGGACAATTTAGCAGCTGCATCTGTGATGTTGTTTGCTGTGTTACGATTCATTGCCATTGTGTAGCCAGCGATACCGCCGATGGACAACACACCGATGATTGCCAACACACCTAACATTTCAACCATTGAACGGCCTGATTCTAATTTTGTCATTTTCATAATCCTTTTATAAAAAAATTAAACAACGAAAAACATTGAATTTTCAACGTTTTCCCTTTTACATAAAACACGTTAGACCATTTTTTTTGACTTTGCAAGAACTTTTTTACTAAAAAATAGTTAATTTTAAAGGGGTTGTAGGTTTTTTTAGTAAATTATTTAAAAAAAATAAATTTTATCTTTTTTTTGAGGAGAAATGAAACGGTTTAAAGGCATATAAAATAAAAGGGTATTTATTAAATAATAAAGTAGGAAAAGGATAAATAACAAACCGTTTCAAAAATTGATATGAAAAAATTTTCTTTATATTCTTCAAGTGTTCTTATAAGATAAAAAACGCCCCGATGTTGGGGCGTTTTCAAAAAAGGCTATCTATTTTTTCTTTACCGACTTTTTAATCGTTTTTTTCATTTTTTTCAATGAAACGGATGCGGGTTTTTGAACACTTTGTTTTGCGTTCACTTCAAAAGAAACTTCTTTGCGTTCACCCCAGAAATATTCTGTTATTTTTTGGAACAAGACATACAAAGAGGGGACAAAGAAAATCCCAACGAAAGAAGCCATCGCCATTCCACCGAAGATAGAAGAGCCAATTGCGCGGCGGGCCATTGCCCCAGCTCCAACAGCGGTGACCAGCGGTAAGAAGCCTAGCAATGAGGAAATAGCTGTCATCATAATTGCACGGAAACGCATGTAGGCCCCGTTAATGGCGGCTTGTTCTATAGAAACATGTTCCTTTTCACGTTGATCTTTTGAAAATTCAACTAGTAAAATAGCGTTTTTCGCTGCAATTGCAATCAACACTATCATGCCGGCTTGAGCATATAAATCGTTTGTGATATTACGCACGAACAACAGTAAAGCGGCACCAAACAAACCGACCACGATGGAAATCATCACCGGGAACGGAATCATCCAGCTTTCATACAAGGCAACCAAAAATAAGTAAGCAAACAAGAAAGCCATACCGAAAATTAAGAAAACTTGTGCGCTGGCTTCTTTTTCTTGCAGAGCCATCCCCGTCCATTGGTATTGATAACCCGATGGTAAAATTTCTTTGGAAAGGCGTTCCATTGCGGCCATTGCCGTTCCAGAGCCTTTCCCGTCTGCTGGAGAACCGGTAATTTTTACAGAACGATAATTATTATAGCGCTGAATGCTTTGGGCCCCAACAGTTCGTTCTACTTGGACTAAGGAACGTAAAGGAACCATTTCTCCTTTATCATTGCGAATGTTAATTTTAAAAATATCATCTAATGTTCGTCTTTCCATAACATCCCCTTGAACGTTCACTTCCCAAGTGCGTCCATAAAGGTTAAAATCATTAACATACGACCCGCCTAACATAGTTTGCATTGTTGAAAAAACATCCGCTATACTAACGCCCAACGCATATGTCTTTTCTCGATCAATAATCAGACGAACCCGAGGTGAATCCGTTGTGTAAAGAGTCATAACATGGGATAAATCGGGATCTTTATTGGCTGCTGCAATTAATTCATTCGCTGTAGCTAAAATTTGCTCCGGAGAATCACCTTGAGTACTTTGTAAGATATATTCAAAATCCGATGTCATGGAAATCCCCATGATTGCCGGCATATTGAACGGGAAAACGCGTGCTTCCTTAATATCTGCCGTGCGCATATAGGTTTGTGCAATAATGGAGTTGATATCTAAACCCGCTTCTTCGCGTTCTTTATAAGGTTTTAATTTTACCGCAAAGAAACCGCTGTTAGAATTTTGTGTGCCGGACATAATTCCATAACCTGTAATGGATAAGTACCCATCCACACCCGGAATATCTTTAAAGCGATCAGCCACCATTTTCATCACTTCTTGTGTGCGATTCCAGCTGGCACCGGAAGGCAGTTGCACTTCCATTAAAAAGGCTCCTTGGTCCTCAGCCGGCAAAAAGCCGCTGGGAGTTTTCGAATAAAAGAAATAAGCCCCAAAGCCAAAGCACAACATAACCACAATGACCCACTTAAAGTGTGGGACTAAACGGGAAACCGTATTCCCATATTTTTGGCGGGTAAATTCCACAACATCCATAGCTTTTTGAATCAACTTAAAGGGTTTTTGATTAGGACGCATGATAATGGTTGAAATTGCCGGGCTGAGAGTCAAAGAGTTAAGCCCCGAAATGACCATGGCAGAGGCGATGGCGATTGCAAACTGCCGATATAAAATTCCTGAAATCCCAGGTGTGAATGCAACCGGGACAAATACGGCCAATAAGACGAGGGTGATTGCAATAATCGGTGCCGTAATGCGGTCCATCGATTTTTTAACGGCTTGAGCCGGTTCTAAGTCAGGGTTCTCACTCATCACCGTTTCTACGTCTTCTACCACAACGATGGCGTCATCCACAACGATACCAATGGCCAGAACCAATGCCAATAAGGAAATTGTGTTTGCAGAAACACCAAAAATACTCATCCCGATAAAAGCACCGATGAGCGAAACCGGAATGGCTAATGTAGGAATCAATGTAGCGCGCCATGTACCAAGGAATAAATAGCTGACCAAAACAATTAAAACAAAAGCCTCAATGATTGTTCGGATGATTTCCTGCATGGAGCCTTGCACAAATTCTGCATTATCAAACAAGGTATGTACTTTAATATCTTGAGGCATTTTTGCCTGCAATTCATCCATCTTGGCTTCAACTCCTTTTGCGACTTCCATCGCATTTGAGCCGGAAGCTTGGAAAATAGCTATACCGACAGAAGGTTCGCCATTATAACTTGAACGTAATTCCTGTGATTTAGCTCCCAATTCAATTCGAGCAACATCTTTTAAGCGCAAATAAGAACCATCTTTGTTTGCCCGGATAATAATATTTTCAAACTCGGAAACGTTTGTTAAACGGCCTTGTGTCGTTAATGAAAACTGAAATTGTTGATCCGGTGTCGAAGGCATAACTCCTATACGTCCGATAGGAGCTTGGAGGTTTTGAGTTTTAATAGCTGTTAAAACATCATTCGTTGAAAGTTTTAGATTCTTTAATTTATCATTATCTAACCAAATGCGCATGGAATAATCTAGGTTAGAGAAAACCATTACTTCTCCAACGCCCTTCACTCGTGCGAGTTCATCTTTGACATTAATTGTTACATAGTTTGTTAAAAAAGTGTCTGTATAGGCTGGATTCTCAGATGAAATGGCAAAAATCTGCAACATGGAAGACATACGAGATTGTACATCAATCCCTTGTTGTATAACTTCATCAGGTAAATTACTTTCTACTTTCTTTAATCGGTTTTGAACATTGACGGTGGCAATATCTGGATCTGTCCCCGTATTAAATGTAACAGTCAGATTATAAGAACCATCATCATTGGAAGTTGAGCTCATGTAAAGCATATCTTCAACACCGTTTACGGCAGATTCTATTTGCTGCGCAACCGTTGATTCCACAACATCTGAACTCGCTCCCGGGTAAGTAGCTGAAACGGATACGGAAGGAGGGACGATATCTGGATATTGTTCGACCGGCATCGCCGTTAAGGCCAAAAAGCCAGCCAAAACAATCACAATGGAGATCACGCTCGCTAAACGGGGGCGTTTAATAAAGGCATCTGCAATCATGGGTTCTCTCCTATTTATTCAACATTATTCAGCAGCGTTTGTTGTCTGTTGCGGGTCAGATTCGGTCTGAAATTGTGGTGTGACGGTTGTTCCGGCCGTAATTTTTTGGAATCCTTCCGTGACGATTGTTTCGCCGGCTTTTAAACCGCTGATAATTACAATTTCATAATCAGGTAATTCCAAACCGGTTTTAACCGTGCGTTTTTCAATTTTATTATCTTTATTAATTACATAAACAAATTCGCCTAACATATCTCGCTGAACGGCGCGTTGCGGAACGATTAAATCCCGACGTGCGGTATGTGCTTTTAAAACAACACGACCATATTGTCCGGAAATGAGTTCGCCCTTTGGATTAGGGAATTGTGCTTTTAATTTCAATGTATTCATTGCTTCATCCAGTGCATTATCTACAAAATTGATTTTTCCTGGTTCGGCATAAGGTTTACCATCAGCCAAGATAAATTCAACGTCTACGCCGGTTGCCCCCATGAATTGTTCTTGCAATAATAACAATTGATTTTCGCTGACTGAAAACACTGCTTCAATCGGATTAATGCGTACAATTTGCGCCAAGGCACCTGAAGAGGGGCCGATTAATTCCCCGACAGAATACATAGCTTCCCCGATTTTACCATCCATTGGGGCAATAACATCAGTATATTCCAAATCTTTTTTCGCTAAATCCAGTTTTGCTTTTGCTTGATTGATTTCGGCTTTGGATGCTTCAAACTGTGCTTTAACCTCATCCAGACGAGCTTCGGATACGTCTTTTGTTTTAAACAATTTTAAAGAACGGTTGTATTGTGCTTGTGTATTTTTAAGTTGCGCTTCCGCTTTATTCAGATTGGCTTCGGCATCTCGGACATTGGCTTCAAAATTGGCTTTTTCGATAACGAATAAGACTTGCCCTTGTGTGACCATATCCCCTTCTTGGAATAAACGTTCTTGGAGAAATCCTTCTACGCGAGCGCGTAAAGCCACTTTATCTTTCGCTTCAATTTTAGCCACGAAGCTTGTTTCAGGGAATACTTCTTTTTCCTGAACAACCAATGCCGTAACGGCAGTGGGTTGGACTTGAGGTGTGGCGGGCGTTTGCGCCTTTTGAAAATAAAAATAAATACCCGCGCCGATGAGAGTGATAATAATCAGGAAAAGAAATAGTTTTTTCATTGCTTTCTCCGTTAAAATAATCTATTTTCAAGTTATATAGCATTATTTTAAAAAGACCTCAATACTTTTTTCAAAAGAGGACCGAAAAGAAAAAAAATGAGAAAAAAAGAAAATCAAATGCTTCTGGAACGTGGCCCCGGCTTATTAAATCGGACGCTTCAAAAAGAGAAAAAAAGAAAAACCAGCGGTGTGGCGTCGGCGTTTGTTGTGGATAACAAAGGAGAGGGGTTGCGGGTTTTTGTGGCTGGCGGATCGCGCTCGGGGAATAATCCGATTTATGCACAGGAAGCGTTTTTATTGGGAGAAAAAATCGGGCAGATGGGGTATCGATTGGATTTTGGATTATCATCCCGAGGGATTATGGGTGCTGTTGCAAAAGGTGTGTTAAGTGCTTGGGTGCGACGGGGGCGGAGAGTCCAGAATCCAATTAAAGGGATTACGACAAAAGAGTATTTATCGCTGTATCAAAGTGATCGGGTGATTGATGAAATTTCCGATATTATTGTGGCAAGGACATTAGAAGAGCGCAAAAAGCAATTATTGAATGCGGATTTTGTTATTTTTGCGCCTGGTGGTGTTGGAACGTTGGATGAGTTGGTTTATGATTGTGTGGCAATGCAGGACGGATTTTTATCGTTTAAGCCATTTATTTTATTTAATGTAGAGGGGTTTTTCCATCATTTGTTAGAATTTTTAAAAGAAATTCATTTAAAGCAATTTGCTGATGCATTGCCGTTTATTGTGGTGGATAATAGTGTGGAAGCCGGTATCGCATTTGATTTATTGACGCATTATTATGTTGGGAAAAGAACAAAAAAGCAAGCATTGAAACGAGTGGAAAAAATTATTTATGAACTTCCTTATTTTATTCAAAAATGTCGAGACAAATATTCGGTAGCGGATATTATTCAGCATAATCAAATAATTTTGAAAAAAGGCTCTCGAGAAGAAAAAAATGCGTTAAAAATGGAAATTGAAAAGGCTTATTTGAACAAAGAAATTGAGCGAATGTATAACCGGTTGGCCAAATCAGGAAAAGATACGGCGGTTGTCAGTGATAAATTGACGGATTTAAAGAAACGGAGTGTAAAAAAGAAAAATGGAATTTATTAACTTGCCGATTTTATTATTTTCGCTTTTATTAACAATCAGTATTTTAACCAGTTTTGTTTCTTTTCGGATTGGGATTCCTTTAATTCTGACTTTTTTGTTTGTTGGACTTTTAGGTGGGCAAGGTGGCTTTGATTTAGTTGAAATTATTCCGGATTCTGTGAATGCTTTTTTTGTGGGTTCGGTAGCGTTGGCATTGATTTTATTTGACAGTGGATATCACACACCGATACAGAGTTATCGAGCGGTTTTAGTTCCTTCTGTTGTTTTGGCAACCATTGGGGTTGTAATGACAGCCGTCTTTTTGATGCCGATTGCCAAAGAGGTTCTGATGATTGGTTGGTTACCGGCATTTTTGTTAGCTTCTATTATCAGTTCAACCGATTCGGCTTCCGTTTTTTTCTTGTTGCGGAATCAAGGGATTGCATTGCGTGAAAAAATGAAAGCGACGTTGGAAGTGGAAAGCGGGGCTAATGATCCGATGGCAATTTTCTTAACATTATCTTGTATTTTATTATTAAAAAATGTGGATGGCAAAGAGACAATAGATGCTTTCTTTTTAACGGAATCTTTTTTGTCGCAGTTGTTTGTCGGATTAAGCATGGGGGTTTTATTAGGGTATGGTTTAAGAATGATTGTGAACAAAGTGCATTTGGAACATAATTTATATCCTATTTTAGTTTTGGCGTTGGCTTTATTTGGTTTTGCTGGCACGAATATGCTCAACGGCAGCGGTTTTTTGGCGATGTATATTAGTGGATTGATGTTAGGGAATAGTCGGATTCAGGCGGCGGTTCAGATTTCAAAATTTCAAAAAACCTTAACGTGGTTGTGCCAAATTGTGATGTTTATTTCGCTGGGGTTATTTGTTTCTTTTGATGGATTAGGTAAAATATTATGGCCGGCTATTTTAATTAGCTGTGCTTTAATTTTTTTAGCAAGACCATTAATGGTTTGGTTAATTTTATCCTTTTTTAGAGATTATAGTGCGAAAGAAAAGTGGTTTATTTCCGCCGTGGGATTAAGAGGAGCGACTTCTATTTTGTTAGCAATTGCTCCGATTGTGTATCAAGTGGAAGGAGCAACAACTTTTTTTAATGTGATTTTTGTGATGGTGGTGATGAGTTTAAGTTTTCAAGGATTTTTAATTCCGATTTTGGCGCGTTGGTTTAATGTACAAGTTCCGGTTTTGCAACGGCCGGCCGAAAAAAGTGAAATTGATTTACCGGGACTATTAGACAGTTCTTTATTGATGTATGAGCTAACGGATCAATCGCCGGTTGTTTTGGGAAAACGTGTTCCAAAATGGGCGCGGCCCACATTGGTGATTCGAGACGGTGTGAATTTCGATGCCGTGCGTAAATTTAAAGCAGGGGATAAGGTTTATGTTTTATCATCTTCTGAACGGCGCCAACAATTGTTGGACCAATTGTTTGGCGGCGGAACGATTGAGGCAAATTTAGATTTATTGGGAGATTTCCCCATTCCGGCGGATACAACGTTCGGCGAATTAGAGGCCTTATATGGTGTATCGGTGGCAGAGGGATTGAAAAAGCAAAGTGTTGGTACTTTATTGATGCAGGAAAGTTCGGATTTGGAAATCGGGGATCGGCTGAATTTAGATATTATTGATTTAGTGGTTCGGGAAATGGATGAGAATGGTGTACCAACCGTTGTAGGGGTTGATATTGATCCATCAAGACATCGTAAATTATATACTAAGACATTGTCAGTTAACGACTGTATCCCAGATGAAAAGGATAAATGCGCTTTGGCATGAGATGAGATATATTTTAAAAAGAACTTAAATAAATATAAAAAAACCGACCTTGAATGGTCGGTTTTTTTGGAAGAAAGAAAATTTACATATCTGTTCGGGCAACAATTGTGTTATTTTCAAAGCAAATAGTGGATATGCCGGTAACTTCGGATGCATATAAACTCCATGCCCCATATGAACCGCTGATGTGATCTGGTGAACCGCTGTGATCTGATTCACAAATTCCGCCACCAGCACCAATTAAAGAAGCAATTTGCATTGCGCGACCCTTTTTTAAGTCTGCTGGTTGGGAAGTAGATGATAAAACAGCGAATAAGTTTGGTTGGTATATTCCTTCAGTTTTATTAATTGGGGTATAAGAACCATAAACTTGAATAATGTAATCGACATCCTCGCTATTTGATGTTCCAAATTCATAATTTGTTCCACGCAATAAAAAAGGATCAATACCAGAAAGAGAAGGATCAATATCAGTAATATGGCTTGTGCAATTTGTGAGGTCGTTTGGAGAGCCGCACGCTTGCAAAAAAGTTTCTTTATTTGCATCCAAATAAGCAGAAACTGCATTTTTAACCATCCGCATTTCATCCGCCATGTTAATGTTGGATACTTCTCGAGAGCGTTTAAGGGCTTGTTGGTAGACGATTGGTGTCATAATAGCCAAAATAGCCAAAACGGCGATGATTTCCATCATCATAGAACCGGATTCGTTTTCTTTCTTTTCTTGCATCGTGTATTCCTTTCTTTAATCTGTTCCTAAAGTGAATTTTCC
>CALXUD010000003.1 GCA_944391585.1 uncultured Alphaproteobacteria bacterium
AAACCAATTCCTTCGGCGCCGAATTGACGCGCTGTTTTCGCATCCAATGGTGTTTCGGCGTTGGCGCGCACTTTCAATTTGCGGATTTCATCAACCCAGCCCATGAATTCGCCAAAGTCGCCAGCCATTTCAGGAACGACCAACGGTAAAGCTCCTTTCATCACTTGACCGGTTGTTCCGTCAATGGAAATCATGTCGCCTTCTTTTAAGATAACATCGCCGACTTTTAAGAATTTGCCATCATAATCAATACGCAAATCAGCCACACCAGACACGCACGGTTTGCCCATCCCGCGAGCCACAACAGCCGCGTGAGAAGTCATACCGCCGCGAGCGGTTAAGATACCTTCAGAAACATGCATACCGGCAATATCTTCCGGAGATGTTTCAATACGAACTAAAACAACTTTTTTACCGGCATGAACCGCTTTTTCAGCATCTTCAGCCGAGAAAACAATTTGTCCGACAGCTGCCCCCGGAGAAGCCGGTAAGCCCATTGTAATCACTTCTTTTCTCGCATTTTTGTCAAACATCGGATGCAATAATTGATCTAATTGAGCGGCATCAACACGAGTGATAGCTGTTTTCTTATCAATTAAGCCTTCGCGTACCATTTCAACAGCAATGCGTAAAGCGGCTGTTCCGGTGCGTTTCCCGTTGCGGGTTTGTAACATCCATAATTTCCCGTCTTGGATTGTGAATTCCATATCCTGCATATCTTTATAGTGTGCTTCTAATTTGGCACGAATATCGGATAATTGTTTATATAATTCAGGGAATTCTTCTTCCATACATGGTAAGTCCATACCACGGCGTTCCTTAACCAACTTAGTCATTGGTTGCGGTGTACGAATGCCGGCCACAACGTCTTCACCTTGTGCATTTTTCAAGTATTCGCCATAGAAATAATTTTCCCCAGTTGCCGGGTCGCGAGAGAAGCAAACACCTGTTGCGGAATTATCGCCAGAGTTGCCGAATACCATTGTTTGAACGTTAACGGCTGTTCCCCAATCGCCAGGAATATTATTCAATTTGCGATAGTAAATTGCGCGGTCAACCATCCAGGAACCGAACACGGCGCCGATACCGCCCCACAATTGATCAATCGGGTTTTGTGGGAGAGGATGACCATCTTTTTCGCAGATATCTTTAAATTGAGCAACAACATCTTTTAATTGCTCAACTGTCATTTGGTTGTCAAATTTATAGCCGTTTTTTTCACGAACTTCATCCAAAACAGCTTCAAATTTAGAGCTATGGACACCCATCACAACGTCACCATACATTTGAATAAAACGGCGATAGCTATCATAAGCAAACTTTTCATTACCTGAGCGTTTTGCTAAGCCTTTAACAGTTTCATCATTTAAACCAAGATTCAAAACTGTGTCCATCATCCCCGGCATAGAAACGCGAGCGCCAGAACGAACAGAAAATAACAATGGATTTTCGGCATCGCCGAATTTCATGCCCATTTTATTTTCAATGCCTTGTAATGCAGCTAAAACTTGATCTTTTAAATCAGCCGGATATGTGTGATTGTTTTCATAATAATATGTACAAACTTCTGTTGTGATTGTAAATCCCGGAGGAACAGGAACGCCGACACGGCTCATTTCAGCCAAATTAGCTCCTTTACCACCCAAGAGATTGCGCATACTGGCATCGCCTTCTGCTGCGCCATCACCAAAAGTATAAACCCATTTTGTCATTTTTAGTTTTCCTTTTTCTTGATTACATAATTAAAAAAACCACGAAACGCCGTAAAAACAATGACATATCATGGAATTTTTTGTTTTTTACCAAAAATGTGTATCATCTTTTAAGATGAATTGCAAGTATTTTTTTATAATTGAAAGGGATATTGAAGGGAAAAAGTATAAAAACACCCGCTTTGCAGCGGATGTTTTTAACATTTACATTTTTGTTCGTTCTTGCATCTTTCTGGCAATTTCTTTTAAAATTGGAGAAATTATAATGATTTTCTCCCGTTTCTGAATAATCGTCAGCGCTTCTTTTTGGCGAACAACATGAACTTGTGTTGTATCTGAATCCAATACCGGTTTGATTTTGTTTTCTTGAATTGGAATAATTTCAGTCTCTATCGAAGGAGTATTATTATTCGTCTGAGGGGAAATAATCTCCACATCTCTTTGAATGGGGGTGTTATTTTCAAAAGATTTTGTTTTAGAGCGCTTTAATGGCGTTTTTTTGGAAACAGTTGCCCTTGAAGGTCTTGTTGATTTTTCCCCTGAGCTTGAAGTTAAATTGTCGGAAACTGTTTTTTCTTCTTTTTGTGTTTCCTTAACAGTTGTTATTTCTGGTTTTTTTATCACATTCAAAGCATGCTCTTCATGTAATTTAATTTGCACTTTTGGAGTATTTCTTTTTCGATTTTGAATTTCGGCAAAAAGAGCTAATTTTTTCAAAGCTTCCAATTTGTCAGATTCATTTTGATAAGAAAAATCAATGGAATAACTTTTTTTAGAAATGCTTTTTGGATTTCCTTTATAAGAGAAGTTGATTTTTAAATCCTTATAAGCAGATAAATCAATTGTCTCTAATTGCATTACATTATCAATGGATAAATTTAATTCTTTCATATTCGGTGGGAAAATGAATGTTTTTACCGTTGGAGAATTGGATAAATTCAATGTCAATTTTTCAATTTTATGGCATTGTGAAAAATCAATTTCAGGGCCTTTGACGTTGTTTAAATCCACGTTTAATTCCGTGCTGCTGTCCGGAATAACAACTTTATCCAGATTTATTAAGTTAGCTTCACTTAAATCTAACGATTCCAAATTTTGAAATGGAATGGTCAAATTTGCATTTTCCTGAGGAAAAGAATGAACAATTTTAAGTGTTTTTAAGTCAAAACGATCTGGGTTTAATCGAACATAGTCATGAATTTGGTCAATTGCTTCTTTTGTTAAATCAACCAGTTTTAAGACATTGATTTTTGATAATTTTCTTTTTAATTCTTCCAAAAATGAACGATCTTCATAATTTTCGGTATAAATTTTAAATTCAGTCGCTGTTGGAGTGTAAGGTACTAAATTGTGGTCATTATAATACTCGGCCGAAACAATTTTATTTTGTGAATCATAACGAACTTCATGACCATGTTTATGCCAAAAAGCTCCCTTTAAATGCCAAGATGTTTTTGTATAACCATTTTCATCATACGTATATGTTTCTTTTTTATAAGTAACATTGTTTTGATCGTAATATAGTCGTTCAACGATCCTGTTTTGATCATCAAATTTATCTATTACATTTTCTTTGGGTTGAATTTGAGGTTGAAAACGACGATTTGAAGAATTTAAACTCTCTTCAATTTTTTGTTGATTAAGTTCTTCGGTTGTTTTTTCGGTTATGGAATAATTTCTTGTTTGCTCATCAAAACTGATATTATATTTTATTGTGTCAAAAGATTGGATAATATTTCCAATTAAATCTTTTTTATTAATTTTAGAAATATTTCCATTTGCATCAAAAATAATTTCTTCCTTTGGTCGAATAATGCGATAACGAATGATTTCTCCATTCTTAGATTCTTGATATTGAACTTTTTCTTTTTTCTTAGAAAAGAAACCTGTTCGAGTAGTAATTGTTTCTTCCCAGATTTTATTAATAACATACTTTAATTGTTTAATCGGTTGATTGTTTTTGTACAAAGTTAAAGTATTTGGTATTCCTTTTGAATCGTAGTCAAAACGGCGTAGCGCATTATTTCCTTTGATGTATATTTTAGATTTTATTTTTGAAGGACTAAGCATATTATACTCAATATGATAATGATGCTCTTCAATAGGATACTCTTGGACATGAATGGTTGTATCAAATGTTTCTTCATCAATGACAGTTTCTGTTCGGATTATGTTGCCGGAAGTGTCTTTAAAAATATATGTTTTCTTCCCATCAACCATAACCGGTTCTGGAATGAATGCTGTTGGATTATAAGGCGATTGATATTTCATTTTTTTATCCCCTTTCACCTGTTTTTTTCTTTTGATATTTGAATATTACTCGTTTTTTTTTGTTTTGTCAACAAAAAAAGTAAAAGTTGACAAAACTCTTTATAAAAAAAGAGCTTTTCTTTTCAATTAAAATAAGATACAAGGAGCAAAAAGGGAGTATTTGCATGGAACATATTTTAGAAGCGTATCTTGTTGAAAATTTGGTAAATGGACGCTATTTTGGAGATCCGTTTTCTGTTTTAGGAATGCATCATTCTGTTGATGAAGATGGTCAAAAATTAATTTTTATACGTACGGTTCAACCACAGGCAAAAAAGGTTGAGATTATTGATCCGAAAACAAAAAATGTAATTGATACGATGCGTTTGGTTCATCCAAATGGGTTATTTCAATCAGATTTTGGCGGGCATGATAATTTTTTTCCTTATCTTTTCCGGATTACACTTTATAACGGTCAAACTTATGAAACTGAAGATGTTTATCGTTTTTGGCCGGTTTTAGGAGATATGGACTTATATTTGTTTAATGAGGGAACACATTATCGTTCTTATGAAAAATTAGGCGCCCATTTGATAAGGCATCAAGGGGTAGAGGGAGCTTCTTTTGCTGTTTGGGCACCAAACGCGAAACGGGTAAGTGTAGTTGGTTCTTTTAACGGATGGGATGGACGTCGTCATTTAATGCGACCGCGGGGCAGTTCAGGTATTTGGGAATTATTTATTCCAAGTTTAAAACAATGGGATATGTATAAATATGAAATAATCGGTGCTAATGGTGATTTATTGCCGTTAAAGATTGATCCGGTCGGATTTGCTTTTGAAATGCGTCCAAAAACCGGCACTTTAATTTTTAATCATCAAAATTATCAATGGCAGGATTCTGAATGGTTACGATCCGGTCGGGAAAAGGCTAACGCGCTTTCATCTGCGATTTCAATTTATGAAGTACATTTAGGCTCGTGGAGACGTAATTCATTGGAAGGAAACCGTTGGTTGACTTATCGTGAAATGGCGGTGGAGTTACCTAAATATGTTAAAGAAATGGGATTTACTCATGTGGAATTTTTGCCGTTAGCTGAATATCCGTTTGACGGTTCTTGGGGATATCAGGTAACAGGTATGTATGCACCAACCAGTCGTTATGGTACACCGGATGACTTTAAGTATTTAATTGATGCGTTGCATCAAGCAGGAATTGCGGTAATTATGGATTGGGTACCGGCTCATTTCCCGAAGGATGCGTTTGGATTGGCACAATTTGATGGAACAGCGCTTTATGAACATGCAGATCCAAGACGGGGAGAACATAAGGATTGGGGAACAAAAATTTATAATTACTCTCGTTCAGAAGTTGCTGATTTCTTGCTTTCTAATGCTCTATTTTGGATTCGGGAATATCATATAGATGCATTACGTGTAGATGCAGTTGCCAGTATGCTTTATTTAGATTACTCCCGCAAAGAAGGTGAATGGATACCAAATGAATATGGTGGGCGTGAAAATATTGAAGCGATTCATTTTTTACGCCGCTTGAATGAATTGATTTTTGCTGAAAATGTGGGGGCAACAACATTTGCGGAAGAATCTACCGCTTGGCCGATGGTTTCGCGTCCGACTTATATCGGCGGATTGGGATTTGGGTACAAATGGAATATGGGGTGGATGCATGATACGCTGGAATACATGCATGAAAATCCGATACATCGGAAATATCATCAAAATGAATTGACTTTCAGTTTTTTATATACATTTACGGAGAATTTTGTGTTGCCGCTTTCTCATGATGAAGTGGTACATGGAAAAGGTCCGATGATTGATAAAATGCCGGGAGATGAATGGCAAAAATTTGCAAATTTGCGTGCTTATTACAGTTATATGTTTATGCATCCCGGCAAAAAATTGCTTTTTATGGGAAATGAATTTGCTGAAAATAAAGAGTGGCGTTATGCAGATAGTTTAAATTGGGACTTGTTATTAGGAAAGCATAATAAAGGTTTACTACATTTAGTGCAGGATTTAAATAAATTGTATCAATTAATCCCAGCATTGCATGAGTTGGATTGCGAAGGTGCTGGATTTGAGTGGATTGATGGGAGTGACATAGATAATTCATGTATTTCTTTTATGCGTAAAGATAAGCAAGGGAATAGTATAATTGTTGTGTGTAATTTTACTCCAGTACCACGATATAATTATCGGGTAGGGGTTAATGAATCAGGTATTTATGAGCAAATTTTCAACTCAGATGATTTACGTTATGCCGGTTCTGGCGTTGGTAATTATCAGGATTTATTAACAGAAGAACCTGGCTGGAATTTTAAACCTTATGCTTTACAGGTTGTTTTGCCGCCATTGGCTGTTGTCGCCTTTAAATTAAAGGTAAAAAAGGAAAGTTTAAAACGGTTTTAGAGAATAACTTGATTTTGTTTTTAAAAAGCGTTATTTATCTAAAAAGAGAGGAAATTGCATGAGTTATGAAGTATTAACGGGATTGCCATATCCGCTTGGCGCTCAATTTGACGGGAATGGAACAAACTTTGCATTATATTCGGCACACGCAACACGAGTGCAACTATGTTTGTTTAATCAAAAAGGAACTGGAGAAATACGGATTGATTTACCGAATTATACGGATGAAGTATTTCATGGATATATTAAGGGAGTCAAACCGGGTCAATTATATGGCTATCGCGTTTATGGACCTTATGAGCCGGAAAAGGGTCATCGATTTAATCCTTATAAGTTGTTGATTGATCCTTATGCCCGTCAATTAACAGGTTCTATTATTTCAGATAATACAATGTTGGGATATATCCCGTTTTCAAAAAAAGAAGACTTATCTTTTAATCGTCGTAATTCAGCACCTTTTGTTCCGAAATGTGTTGTGGTGGCTGATGACGCATTTCAATGGGAATCAGAAAAACCGAAAATTTCGTGGAATGATGTTATCATTTATGAAGCTCATTTAAAAGGCTTTACGGCAAAAAATCCAGCAGTAGATAAAGCATTGCGTGGGACGTGTGCCGGTATGAGTTCTAAAAAAGTGGTGGAATATATTAAAAGTTTAGGTATCTCTTCTGTTGAATTATTGCCGGTTGCCAGTTTTATGACCAGCGGGTTTTTATTGGATAAAGGATTAACCAATTATTGGGGGTATGACCCAATTGCTTTTATGGCACCTCATGCTCCTTACTTATCTACAGGGAAAATAGATGAATTTAAACATATGATTCAAGTGTTTCATGAGGCAGGTATAGAAGTTTTGTTAGATGTTGTTTATAATCATACGGGAGAAGGTAATCAAATGGGGCAAACCATTTGTTATAGGGGAATTGATAACGCCTCTTATTATCGTTTAAATAAAACTAATCCAAGGTATTATGATGATACGACAGGGTGTGGTGCTTCATTTAATTTAGGTCATCCACGTGCCTTGCAACTTGTTATGGATTCTCTTCGTTATTGGGCTGATAAGGTTCAAGTTGATGGTTTTCGGTTTGATTTGGCAACGACCTTAGCTCGAGATGAAAATAATGCATATACGCAAAATAGCGATTTTTTGGCCACTGTTCAACAAGATCCTACGTTACAAAGACTAAAATTAATTGCTGAACCTTGGGATTTAGGTTGGGGTGGTTATCAAGTTGGCTCATTTAGACCCGGTTGGGCAGAGTGGAATGATAAATTTAGAGATACGATGCGTCGTTTTTGGAAAGGAGATGAAGGTCAAGCATCAGATTTCGCTTTTCGTTTAACGGCATCTTCTGATGTATATCAACATAAAGGAAGAAAACCATGGGAGACCATTAATTTTATCACGGCTCATGATGGCTTTAATTTATATGATTTGGTCTCTTATAATACAAAACATAATGAAGCCAATTGTGAAGATAATAAAGATGGTTCTGATAATAATCTTTCTTGGAATAGTGGATTTGAAGGGGAAACAACGGATGAAAATGTTTTAAAAATCAGGGAACGTCGAGCAAGAGGATTAATGGCTTCATTACTTCTTTCATTTGGAACACCTATGATTCGAGCTGGTGATGAGATTTTAAGAACGGCAAAAGGAAATAATAACACGTATGCTCAAGATAATGATTATACGTGGATTAATTGGGCTCATATTCAACCTGCGGGATATAGAATGTTAAGTTTAGTGAAACAACTTTTGTCTATTCGTAAACATTACCCGATAATGGAAAGTGAAGATTTTTTTAATGAAAAAAATTTGATTTGGTATCGCCCTGATGCTCATATTATGCTCAGAGAAGATTGGGGAGCTTATGCACGTGCTTTATCTTGTTTCATTTTAAATGAAAATAATAGCCTATTTATGATTTTTAACGCATTTAATGAAGATATTCATTGGACTTTACCCATACTTGAAAAAGGGAAATGGAAATTGATTATTGATACTTCTTTAACTTATAAAGAAGGAGATATTTTTAAAGATTTACCATCTCCGGCATGGAGTGTTTTATTGTTTGAACAGGAGATATAAATGGCTTATACAGAACTTTTGAATGAGTTGTGTACAAGATTAGGAGTTTGGACTAGTTTTTATAATCCAGATTTACAAAAAGAAGTGAAAGCAGATCAAAGTTCTAAAAGGATTATTTGTCGTGCGTTGGGTTATCCCGCAGAAACGGAAAAGCAAATTCAACGTTCTTTAAAAAAGTTACATGATGAATATTGGCAGGAGTTTTCTCCTCCGGTAAAAGTGGCGTTGGAAAGTGAAATTAAGCCTTTGGTTTTATATATTATTGTGCGGCAGGCAGATCAAAATAAGGCCTTTTCTTTTGTTTTAACGCGTGAAGATGGAACCACTCAAGCGGGAATAATCTCTTTAGCTGATGGGCAAATTATGGAAACGGCTGTTTTTGATTCAGAAATTTATTTACGGTATCAAATTCGTCTCTATTTAGATGTGGGACAAGGCTATCATTCTTTATCATTTTTAATGGATAATCAAAAGATAAAATCTAATGCGCAAACCCGTTTAATTGTGGTTCCATCTCAATGTTTTGTTCAAGAATCTCTGTTATCCGGTCATAAGGCATGGGGGTTCCCGCTTCAATTATATGCACTTCAATCTGATCGTAATTGGGGAATTGGCGATTTCACTGATTTGTGTCAAATGGCGCATTTATCTAAAAAATTAGGTGCAGATTTATTAGGTATTAATCCGGTTAACGCTTTATTTTCGGATGCTCCAGAACAAGCCAGTCCTTATTCACCATCTTCTCGTGTCTTTTTAAATCCGCTTTATATTGATATAGATGCTGTCCCGGAAGCAGTCGATTGCACGGCTTTGGCTGATTATAAGAAATCAGATCGTTTTAAAGAAGTGCTGTGTTATCTTAAGGCAGACAATCAAGTTAATTATGATTATGTTTCCGAATTAAAACTCACTGCTTTAGAAATTTTATTTAAAGTTTTTAAGGCAGTTCACTTGGATGAAAAAGGATCTCCGATAACACCGCGGGGAGAGTCTTTTAAAACTTTTATTCAAGAATATGGAGAACAATTGGAAACCTTTGCTACTTTTCAGGTATTGCGTCAATACTTTAAAACACAAGGACAATCTTTATTGTGGTGGCGTTGGGAGAAAGGATATCTGACGCCTGACGGTGATTTAATTAAAAGCTTCCAAAAAAAATATGCGGATAGTATCTTATTTGTAAAATATCAGCAATTTTTAGCATTTGAGCAATATGCTTCCGTTGGTTCTTGCTTTAAAGAAGAAAATTATACAATCGGTCTTTATACGGATTTGCCGGTCAGTGTTGGAGAAAATAGTGCTGAAGTGTGGGCAAATCAAAATTTGTTTTTACATGATGTATCTGTTGGATCTCCTCCGGATATGTTTAATAAAAAAGGACAAAATTGGGCTTTGTCCGCTTTTAATCCGAAGGAATTGAAGCGTTCGGGGTATGATATTTTTATTCGGATTATTAAGAATCTGATGAAGTCTTCCGGTGCCGTTCGGATTGATCACGCTTTTGGTTTAATGCGTCTTTATTTGCGCGTTTTGCATGGTAAAGGAGCTTATTTATCTTATCCGTTTGATGATTTAATGGGGATTATTGCACTTGAATCCATGCGTAATCGGTGTTGTGTGATTGCGGAAGATTTGGGAACGCCACCGCCTGATTTCCATGAAAAAATGCGAGCTTATCGGACGTTTTCATTTCGCTTATTTCGTTACCAAAAAAATGGAGATATTTTTATTCCACCGCATGAATATGAGCGCATGTGTCTGATTGCATCAGGGACACATGATTTACCAACGTACTCTGCTTTTTGGAAAGGTATAGATTTAGAATTAGCAAAAGAGATGAAAACTATAACTTTATCCCAATACAGAGCTGATAAAAAGAGGCGTATTCAAGAATTAAAAACATTTATTCGTGCTTTTTCAGAGGAACATTTACCTATTTCAGATACAATAGATCAAAATGAAGTACCAGACTGGTTTACAGCCGATACATATACTTATTTGGCTAGAGCTAACAGTCTTATTTTATTAGTTCGATTAGAGGATGTTTTGGGGCAAGATGAACAGGTAAATCTCCCAGGGACCTATTTAGAATATCCGAATTGGCGGTATAAATTGCCTATTTGTTTGGAAAATTTGTGTTTAGATAAACGGGTTCGCTTTATTGCAAATTTGGTAACGACAGAAAGAAAAAAATAAGAGGTTAGAGATGGAAAAATTTTTTAAAAATTATGAAATCAAAAGTTTTGAGTGCGATCAAACGGGTTTTTTGCGTTTAAGAACATTGTTCAATTTTTTTCAGGATTTGGCTGATACCCATGCTAATAAAATGGGACTTGGATACCATTTTTGTAAGGAGCGTGGAATAGGTTGGATTGGCGGAGCTTATCATATTCGGATTCATAAAATGCCAAAATGGGAAGATCAGGTACAAATATGGACATGGCCCTCTGCTTCAACGGCAGTAACGGGAATTCGGGAATTTCAAATGTGCTCACAAGACAATTTTGTTTTGATTGATGCTTCCAGTCAATGGGTTTTGATCGATACGCAAAAGTTTCGTCCGATTTCTGTGATAAAACATGTAGGAGCTTATGATTTAATCCCTGAACGATTTATTGAAACTCAGTTTGAAAAGCTACCTATTTTAGAGCGTATAGATTATGAAACAGATGAAATCATTCGCTATGATGATATCGATATTAATGGACATGTGAATAATGCAGTTTATCCGACATGGGCATTGGATGCATTACCGCCAATTTTTTTAAAAAAGAACAATCTTTTGGAATTGAAAATTCAATTTAAAAAACCGGCTCTTTTATCAAATTCTGTCCATGTTCAAACACAAATTGAATCAGAACATACTTTTCATGTCATTACAAACAAAGACGGTTCATCCGAATTTGCACGTTTGGAAATAAATTGGCGTTCAAAAGACGTTTCGCTTTAAAGTTGATATTTTCAAGTCTTTTTACTATAATATCCCCAAAAAAGGAATATGTTTTGTCAGATCGTATACTTGTTTTATTACCGATTTTAAAAAATAAACCAATTAACCGAACGCCGGAAGCTCAATTAGCTGAATTGGTTTCATTGACCAAAGCAATTAATGTGGAGGTTGTGTATGCGGAATTTATTTTTGTGCGAACGATTCAACCGGCTACTTATATCGGTAAAGGAACGTTGGAGCGTTTTTCAGATGTTATTTCGAAAAATTACGTTGATGTGGTGGTTGTGGGATGTCCTTTATCTCCCATTCAACAACGTAATTTAGAACGATCTTGGCATGTGAAAGTGATTGACAAAACCGCTTTGATTTTGGAAATTTTTGGTGATCGAGCCAGAACGAAAGAAGGGGAGTTACAAGTTGAATTGGCACATTTAATGTATGCCAGATCCCGTTTAGTTCGTTCTTGGACCCACTTGGAACGTCAACGTGGTGGCGCCGGCTTTTTGGGTGGCCCCGGTGAAACTCAAATTGAGTTAGACCGCCGGTTAATTGATGATGATATTGCTAAAATAAAAAAAGAATTGGAAGCAGTCAAACGCACGCGCCATTTGCATCGTCAAGCCAGGCGCAAAGTACCTTATCCGATTGTGGCGTTGGTAGGTTATACAAATGCAGGGAAATCAACCTTATTTAATCGTTTAACGAAAGCCAGTGTTTTGGCAAAAGATATGTTGTTTGCCACATTAGACCCAACCATGCGTCAGATTAAATTACCACATGGGCAAAATGTGATTTTATCCGATACCGTTGGTTTTATTTCGGATTTGCCGACAGAATTAGTTATGGCTTTTCGGGCAACATTGGAAGAAGTTTTGGAAGCGGATATTATTTTACATGTACGGGATTGTGCTCATCCGGATTGTGAAGCGCAAAAAAAAGATGTGGAAGCTGTTTTAAAAGATATTGGTGCTTGGGATTCATCCGATAAAAAGCTGATAGAAGTTTTAAATAAAATTGATTTATTGCCTCCAGATGAGTATAAGTGTTTATTAGCTCAAAAAAAACGGCAAGACTCACAATGGCCGATTTCCAGCCTAACAGGGGAGGGGATTGATGAGCTGCTTTGTTGTGTAGAATCTCTTTTAAATAAAAATTTCACAGAAATGAAATTAAAAATTCCTGTCACAGAAGGAGCTGTGATTGCCAGTTTATATCGTAAAGGGCAAGTTTTATCACGTCAAGATACAGAAGATATTGTCTTGATGCACGTGTTATTGATGCCCAAAGATTTGAGCATTTATCAAAAATATATTGCTTTATCTTAGTTTTTGTTTATAATAATGTCTTCAATTTAAAGGAAATAAAATGCCACTTATTGTGCGAGATCACTTACCAGCTGTTAAAGCGTTAGAAGAAGAGGGGTTGTTTACGGCAACGCCTGAACGTGCATTGACACAAGATATTCGGCCATTAAAAATTGCCCTTGTTAATTTAATGCCGACAAAAACAACAACGGAAATTCAATTTATGCGTTTATTGTCCAATAGTCCGCTTCAAATTGAGTTTACATTATTGTGTATGGGCTCTCATCATTCAAAAAATACATCGGATGCTTATTTGAAACAGTTTTATAAAACTTTAATTCAGATTGAAGGAATGCGTTTTGATGGGATGATTATTACCGGTGCGCCGGTTGAAAATCTGGATTTTAAAGAAGTGGATTATTGGTATGAATTAAAAGAATTAATGCGTTATACCAAATCTAACGTTTTTTCAACAATGCATGTGTGCTGGGGAGCGCAAGCGGCCTTATATTATCATTACGGTATTCAAAAATACCCATTATCGGCAAAATGTTTCGGTGTTTTTCCGCACACTATCAATCCGGATCATGATTTGTTGTTAAAAGGTGCGAATGATATTATGTATGTGCCACACTCTCGTCATTCCGGGTGGCATACCAAAGATATTGAATCAGATGCGCGTTTGAAAATCCTTTTAAAATCGTCTGATGCCGGAGTATGTATGGTGAGTGCTCATCAAGGACGTCAAATTTTTGTTTCCGGTCATTTTGAATATGATCGAGAAACGCTGGCTAATGAGTATTTTCGGGACATTCAAAAAGGCTTGCCAATTGAAGTACCTGAGAATTATTTCCCGAATGATGATGTGTCAAAAGATCCTGTTTTAACTTGGCGTTCAGACGCTAATCTCGTTTTTTCAAATTGGTTGAATTATATTGTTTATCAGCGAACCCCTTATGATTTAAAAGAATTAGAACCTTTGGAGTGAAAAATGGCTTTAAAAACAGCGCTTTTTACGCGTCAAACAGAAGATTTTGATTGTGAGGAATGTGGAACACATGTTAAGGGAAATGGCTATACGAATCATTGCCCATGCTGTTTATGCAGTAAACATGTTGATGTGAATCCGGGTGATCGGGCATCAGACTGTCATGCATTGATGTATCCGGTGGCTTATGAACAAAAAAATGGAACAGAATACATTATCCATGAATGTTCTCAATGCAATCATGTGCGTCGGAATAAAGTAGCGTCGGAAGATTCCAGAGAAGCAATTATTGCATTATCTAATGGTACATATGAAGAGTATCTTGAAAAATTGCATCGCAGGTTGTTTAAGGGGGAATCAAAGGAAGAAAAAAAGCTGCCCTCCTCCGAACAGCTTTCTCTTCTCAAGACAAAAGAACGATAAATTATCTTTCTTCCAGCTCGTGAAGCTTTTCTTCCTTATGTAGGATTTTCCGTGTAACCAGATCCAAAATCAATTCATTACCGTTTTCTTTTGCCCAGTTTTGAATCATGTATAATCCGTTTATTCGTTGTTTTTTGGTTTCAATAATAAAATTTTTCATATCTTCCGGAAATTTTGCCCATACTTTTTTAACTTCTTCTTTTAACAGGGCTTTTTCATCCGGTGATAAATTTGGTGTGTCAGTCATTTTTCCCTCCTTTATGATTAAACGGTTTTAATAGAAATACATAGAGGGTATAAACGCTTAAGGCACATCCCATAATTGCTAATACAATAAAACGTTGAATACTTAAAAACATCTTCCTCCCCCTTATGAAATATTCTACAACTAAAAATTGTTCTTTTTGATGTAGAAGTCAAGAGGGGAATAAAAATTATTTTTTATATTTTTTTAAATTGTTTACTGGTTCCATATCCGAGCCCGATTGAGCGGCCAATAGAGAGTATTTTTTGTGCAATATCGGATTGGTCAACACTTTCTTTCCCTGGGTATAATTGATATAATCTGGCATATTCTTCAGTGGTGATATTTGGCATAACTACATTAGCTCCGGCTTTTAACGCCATAAGTCGCCCCATCGGATGCAATGCTTCCATAGCCGTTGTGGCCGGAATGTTAATTTTGGGCATTAAAAGGCGCATTAAAGCCATTGTACGCAAGGCCAAATATAAATCCTTCCCAACCTCATTTTCCAAAGGTGTTCCTTGAGCTGGAATAAACGGACCGATTCCCGCCATGTCAATGCCGATCTCTTTTAAAAACAATAAATCATCAGCGATGGAATCAATTGTTTGATTTGGTAATCCAACCATTATACCGGAGCCAAGTTCATATCCAGCATTTTTTAAATCCAATAAACATTGTTTACGTGTTTCCCAAGACATGCCGGGATCTAAGTAATGATATAAGTTTTTATCTGTTGTTTCAATGCGCAATAAAAACCGATCAGCTCCTGCTTCTTTATAAGCTTTATACTCATCAGCTGTTTTTTCTCCGATAGATAAAGTAATCGCAACGTCCATTTTTTTTATTTCACGTAAAATAGAACAGATTTTGTGAGTTGTGAAAAATAAATCTTCTCCGGACTGTAAAACGATAGTCTTAAAACCTTGCTGAACGGCTTTTTCTGCCAATGAAATGATTTCTTTCGGTGCTAAACGATAGCGTTTCGGCAATTGATTATCTCGCCGAATGCCGCAATATAGACAATTATTTTTACAAATATTTGAAAATTCAATCAACCCACGTAAATGAACAGCATCTCCCACAAATTGATGGCGGATTGTATCTGCTGCTTTAAATAAATCCGTTTGATGTGTTTTATCAGATAAAAGCAAAATTAAATCATCTTTTGAAAGGTGATGTGTTTTCACTGCTTTTTCCAATACAGGATTCATTTTTCTTCTCCGCTCATTATGCAAAAAAGATATAATGTTTCCTGTTTAAAGTCAATTTATTTAAAGATATGAACTCGTTTTTCCAATGGTAGATGTGTTTTAACACCGGCTGGAGCTTCAATGCTTCCAAATGGCATTTGAGCAATTAAATGCCACGAATCAGGTAATTGAAATAACTGATGTGTTTTTGAATCAATTAAGGGATTATAGTGTTGTAAAGAAGCGCCAATTCCTTTTTCGGCTAAAGCTGTCCAAATCATATATTGTAAGATAGCATTGCCTTGCTCAGACCATTTTGGGAATTGTTCAGCATAAGTTGGATAATCTTTTTGCAATTTTTGAATTGTTTTTTCTTCTTCAAAGAACAAAACAGTTCCAACTCCTTTGGAAAAAGAGAGAATTTTCTTTTCTGTCGGTCCGAAATTTTCGGGTGAGATAAGTTTTTTTAATGTATTCAAAACCATTTCCCAAAATTTTTGATAACTTTCTCCAAATAATAAAACCAAACGTGTTGATTGAGAATTAAAAGCTGAAGGGGCATTAAAAAGACAACTTTCAATTACTTTTGAAATTTCATTATGCGATAGGTTAACTTGTGTGCCGAGCGTATAAATAGAGCGGCGTTTTTGAATCGCTTCTTGAAAACAAGACATTTTTTCCTCCTTTAGTTGTTCTTTTTCTTAATTTAATGTTTCTTTTTTCTTTTTTTAATAAAATATTTTTTTTGAATATCTTTGAGGAGTATTATATTGACACACTTTAAATATCAGCTTACATTAATAACATGGAATTAAAATATATCGTAAAACAAAATCGATTGCTTTTAACTCTTTCCGGAGACTTTTTGTCCTATCAAAATGATTCGGAAAAAGAGGGGGTGCTGAAGCAAGTTCAAGCCTCTAAGATTAAAACTATTGATATTGATGCAACTCATTTGGGACAGTGGGATTCTTCTTTAGTGGTTATTTTATTTAAAATGATGCAACGTGCTCGTAAAGAAGGTATTCCTGTGCATTTAAATATGCTACCGGCGGGATTACAGCGGTTGTTAAATTTAGCTTTTGCGGTTGATAGGAAACCACCAAAACATCACACGGTAAATGAAGAGTTTTTAGTTCGTTTAGGCGGATGGTATTTGAAAACACAAACTTCTTTTTTTAAAGGATGGAATTTTATTAAAGAAGTTCTTCATTCTTTTCGACGTTTCTTTTCTAAAAAAGCAGTTATGCGTCCGGTTGATTTTTTCTTTTCTTTGGAAGATTGTTCGTATAAAGCCTTGCCTATCGTTGCCTTAATCAGTTTTATGGTTGGCTTAATTTTAGCTTTCGTTGGAGCAGTTCAGTTAAAGTTATTTGGTGCTCAAATTTATGTGGCCAGCCTTGTTACAATTGGAATGACCCGTATTATGGGGGCTATTATGATCGGGGTTATCATGGCAGGCAGAACAGGGGCGTCTTATGCCGCAACAATAGGTACAATGCAGGTTAACGAAGAAGTTGATGCCTTAAAAACAATGGGGATTCCCGTTTCGGATTTTTTGGTTCTTCCTCGTGTATTGGCTTTAATGATTACTATGCCGTTTTTAACAATTATGGCAGATTTTATGGGAATATTCGGAGGTGGAGCTGTCAGTATTTTGATGTTAGATATTGCACCACAAGAGTATTGGCGACTATCTATGGAAGCGCTAAATATGGCTAATTTTCTAGTTGGTATTTTTCATGGGTTTGTTTTTGGAATCGTGATTGCATTATGTGGTTGTTATTACGGCGTTTTTTGTGGACGTAATGCGGATAGTGTCGGAGTTGCGACAACAAAGGCTGTTGTATCGGCAATCGTTTGGATGATTCTCATGACGGGTGTTATTACACTAACATGTGAGGTGATGGGGATATGAAAAAAGAAAATCAAATATCCGTGCGAAACTTAACCATTGCCTATGATAATTTTATATTATTAAAGGATTTATCATTTGATGTAAAAAAACATGATGTGTTTATCATTATGGGGGGAAGTGGCAGTGGAAAAAGTTCTTTATTGCGAATTTTAACCGGTTTAAAAACACCAAAGGGTGGAGAGGTTTTAATTGATGGTATTGATTTAGTTAAAGCGAATCAAAAACAAAAAGATGCCATTATGCAAAAATGTGGCATTTTATATCAAAGCGGTGCTTTATTTAGTTCTATGACGTTGGCTGAGAATATCGCGTTACCGTTGCAGCAATATACATCCTATTCTGAAAATGATATTAAAGATTTAGTTTCTTTAAAGTTAGCTTTTGTCGGTTTGGCAGGTTTTGAAGATTTTTATCCTTCGGAAATCAGTGGTGGAATGAAAAAACGAGCAGGATTAGCAAGAGCATTAGCTTTAGATCCGGAAATTGTTTATTTTGATGAGCCATCAGCTGGATTGGATCCGATTAGTTCTAGATTATTGGATGATTTGATTATTGATATCAATCAAAGTTTGGGAACAACAATTGTAGTCGTCACGCATGAACTCAGTTCTATTTTTTCTATTGGAACAAATTCTATTTATTTAGATGCGAACTCTAAAACAATTTTGGGACATGGTAATCCAAAAGATTTATTGAAAAATCCACCCAATGAAACTATATTCCAATTTTTAACAAGAGGTGAAAAAAAATATGAAAGAGCCAAGTAAGAAAAAAATCGGTTTGTTTTTAATGACAGGCATCGTTATTTTTGTGCTGGTTATGGGATCATTTTTAAAAGATAAGTTTTTCATTGATTATTCAAAACAAGCCGTGATGTATTTTGATGAATCCATTAAAGGACTAAATGTGGGAGCTCCGGTTGTTTTTAAGGGGGTTGAAATCGGAAAAGTTTCTAAAATTGATTTAATTGAAACCGGCACAGGATTGGATTTTAGAATTCCGGTTTATACCCAATTTAATAATAATGTGATTACCAAAAGTAAAGATAAAAAATTTATTTTGGACGGCTTGATTGAAAAGGGATTGCGTGCGCGTTTAACAACACAAAGTTATTTAACGGGGCAGTTGATGATTGAGTTGGAAATGTTGCCGGATACACCATTAGTTTTTAAAGCCCCTAAACCGAATTTATTCGAAATTCCAACGACTCTTTCTCCATTTGGAGAATTGTCAAAAGGTCTGCAAAGCGTTCCGCTCAAACAAAGTGTTGAAAAATTTAATTATTTTTTTGATACATTGAATGCACAAATGCCGGTTATTTTACCAGAAATGCAAAAATTAATTAAAAATGCAAATAAATTAGTCACTGATAACACAAAAGGTTCTTCTGAAGTTGTTCGTAATTTGAATAAGACGTTGATAGATTTAGATATGGCGGCAAAATCATTGAAAAATTTTGCAGATTATATTGAACAACATCCAGACGCCTTATTAAAAGGGAAGGGAGGCAGATAATGAAAAAAATTATATCCGTTGTTTTATTTTTATTCTTGATAGGTTGTTTTGCTCCCAGTAATAGAGAGGCAAATTTTTATTACATTAAACCGGTCCCTCAAGCTGAACAGACTATTCAACTTTCAAAATTATTGAATATCGGGATTCAACGGGTTGAAATTCCTCCCTATTTAGACAGACCTCAAATTGTTATAATTCAAGGGGATTCATCAGAATTAACAGTATCTGAATGGAATCGGTGGAGCGAAAATCTTTCTACAATGTTGCAAAGAACGATTTCTGAGGATTTATCTATTTATTTGCCGAAGGCCTTTGTAAAGCCTTATTTAAGTTCTCAAGATAATTTTGATTACACAATTTTAGTAGAAGTAAATAAATTAGATGCTCGCTTTGAAAATAAAAATACAGGTAAACTTGTTTTAGATGTTTATTGGTTTATTTTCAATCAAGATAATAATCAAATTTTCCAAAAAAGGAGTCAGCTAATTCAACCTTTAACAGGAGGATACGAAAATTTAGCAGAGCAAATCAGTTTTTTGATGGGGCAGTTATCTAAACAAATGGCCCAAGAAATAAAAAGATTAACGTCTAAATAAAAAAACGCCTCAACAGGCGTTTTTTGGCGACCCCAGCGAGATTCGAACTCGCGTTACCGCCGTGAAAGGGCGATGTCCTAGGCCTCTAGACGATGGGGTCATCAGAGGTTAGGGCAATTTATACACTAAAAAATAATCTTTGGCAAGAACTTTTTTTGAAAAAATATAAAATTATTTTCATTGAATCAAAAAACGGGAAGTTCAACCTCCCGTTTTATTTACTAAAATATTTAAATAACAGTTTAAGCTCGTAATTCAGCACCGGTATTTTTCTTAACCAAATTGATGATTTGTGTAGACAAAATTTCAATATCTTGGTCGGTTAATGTTTTATCCATTGGCTGAATTGTGACTTTGACAGCTAATTGTTTTTTACCTGCCGGTAATTTATCTCCGACATAAACGTCAAAAATAACGGCGTCTGTGATTTTTTCTTTATCTACCGAACGAATAGCAGATAAAACTTTGGCAGCCTCAACGTGTTTATCCATCACAAAAGCGAAATCACGTGTTAAAGGCATTAAATTAGATAATTTAAGTGGCTTTTGAGTTTTTGATTTCGTTTTTGCTTGTGGAATGTTATCAATATAGATTTCAAATCCGACAACCGGTGTTTTAATCCCTAAATCTTTTAAAATTGCTGGATGGATTTCTCCAAAGTAGGCTAACACATTTTTTCCAAGACATAAACTGCCCGAACGTCCTGGATGATACCAAGACGGTGCTTTGACAAATACTTGTGTTTGTGGAGCATCCATACTCTCTAATGCGGCTAAAGCATCAGCTTTAGCGTCAAAGACATCTACAACCCGTTCTGTTTGAGCCCAATGTTTTGTGGTAAAGTCCCCAGCGCGGATGCCCGCTGCCACTAGGCGTTGCTCCGTTGGTTTTGTGGAGTAGAATTCCGGTCCGACCTCAAATAATTGAACATCTTGGATGCCGCGATCTTGATTGTGTTTAACAGCGATCAATAAATTAGGAATCAACGAAGGACGCATTTCATCTAAATCCGAAGCAATCGGGTTAGCAATTTTTATGCCTTTGCTGTCAAATTTGGCGGCTAATTTTGAATCCATGAAAGACCATGTCATGACCTGATTTAATCCACGACTGGCTAATGCTCGTCGTACGGCAACTTCTCGCTTTTGGCGTGGCAATAGAATAGATGTTGGCAATTTATTTGCCCGTAAGGTTAAAGTTGGTAGTTCTTCCAATCCGTTAATGCGCACAATTTCTTCCACAATATCTGCAGAGCAAGAAACATCATTAGATCGCCAAGACGGAACTGATAATGTATTCCCATTTACTTTAAAGCCTAACTTTTCCAAAATAGAAACCATTTTTTCTTGTGGAATATCCATACCTGTTAAGCGTTTAACCTGATTCCAATCAAATTCTATTTCCCTTTTCCAGTTAGGTTCTTGACCGGCAATAACCAATTCAGAAGCTTCTCCACCGCAAATATCTAAAATTAAGCGGGTCGCAATTTCGTTCCCCATGATGCAACTGGCTGGATCAATGCCACGTTCGAAACGTTGACGGGAATCAGATTCAGCATTCAAAATACGACCTGTTTTGGCAATAGAAATAGGTTCAAAATAAGCCGACTCTAAAAAGACATTCACTGTATCTTTAGAACAACAAGTCGGGACACCACCCATAACACCGGCAATACTTTGAGCTCCAGCTTCATCAGCAATTACGGTCATACCTTCAGATAAGGTATAGGATTTATCATCCAATGCATCTAATTTTTCACCATTTTTTGCCGAACGAACGGTAATATTTCCTGTTAATTTATCGGCATCAAAGACGTGTAATGGTCGGCATTCGCCGATATTGAGATAATTCGTAATATCTACTAATGCTGAAATAGGACGTAGACCGGCGGCAATCAAAGATTCTTTCATCCAATCCGGACTTTCTACATTTTTCACTCCCTTTATATAACGTCCAACGAATTGTGGGCAATTCTGATCTGTAATTTGAACTGAAATAGGAGATTTAAAAGAACCTGTAATTGGTTCCACATCATTAGATATATAAGATCCAATGCCTGTTGCTGACAAATCACGAGCAATTCCTTTAACACCAAAACAATCTCCACGATTTGGTGTGACATTAACATCAAATACAACATCTGATTTCAATGCTTCCGCTACGGATGTCCCCGCGGGTAAATCTGTTTTTAAATCAATAATTCCCGTATGATCTTCACCAATGCACAATTCGTCTTCAGCGCACATCATACCTTGGCTTTCAATGCCGCGAATTTTACCTTTTTCTAATTTTTCATTATATTTTGGGATTAAAACCCCCGGTAATGCCAAAACGGACTTCATTCCAACATAACAATTGGGAGCCCCACAAACAATTTGTAGCATTTCCTTTCCTGTCCAAACCTGCAAAAGGTTTAATTTATCTGCATTTGGATGTTTTTCAACATTTTTAATTTCACCGATGATGAAATCTTTTAATTGTTCTGTCGGATTGATGATTTCCTCCACTTCTAATCCGATAGAGGTTAATTTATCGGCAATTTCATTTGGAGTTGCATTTGTTTCCAAGTATTTTTTTAGCCATGTTAAAGATAGTTTCATTTTAATCCTCTTTTATCTTATTTTTTAGAACCGGCTGTTAAACTGAGTCCACTGGTAATTGTGGGAATATCGGTTGGTAAAAAGCCATAATGTTTAATCCAGCGCATATCAGCGTCAAACATATTACGCAAATCGGGAATGCCATATTTTAACATTGCAAACCGATCAATCCCGCAACCAAAAGCGAAACCCTGATATTCATTTGGATCAATACCGCAGTTTTTTAGCACATTTGGATGTACCATACCACACCCCAGTAATTCAATCCATTCTTTACCAATGGATTTTGCTAAACTACCGCCGACATCTGCTTCATAGGAAGGCTCCGTAAATGGGAAGAAAGAAGGTCGAAAGCGTAGTTTGACATCATCCGTTTCAAAGAAAAGCTTTAAAAATTCCTCTAAAACACCTTTTAAATGAGCCAGATTTGTTGTCTTGTCAATCACTAAACCTTCAATTTGGTGGAACATAGGTGTGTGTGTAGCATCATAATCAACTCGATAAACTCGTCCCGGAGCCACAATTTTTATTGGCGGTTTTTTATTTTCCATTGTCCTGATTTGAACACCGGAAGTGTGAGTGCGCAAAATTTTGTCTGAATCTCCTTCCATGAAGAAAGTCGCTTGCATTTGACGAGCAGGGTGAGAAGGGGGGATATTTAAAGCCTCAAAATTATGCCAATCGTCTTCAATATCAGGACCTTCAGCTAAATCAAACCCCATTTGGGCAAAAATTGTGAGCATTTCTTCCATCACTTGAGAAACCGGATGAATTCGGCCGACGGAATTTGGACGAACGGGTAGTGTTACATCCACTTTTTGGGAAGCTAATTTAGCGTTCATTTCTGCTTCTTCTAACTTTTTCTTTTTGGCTTCCAGTGTATTTGCAATTTCAGTTTTAAAAACATTCAGAACTTGTCCAGCTTGTTTTTTTTCTTCAACAGGAAGGGTTCCCAATTCTTTCATTAAAACGGTAATTGCACCATTTTTACCGAGAGCGGCTACTCGGATTTCGTCCAAAGCAGTTAAATTGTTAGCTTGTTCAATTTTTTGCAAAAGATCTGGTTTTAAAGTATTTATTTTATTTTGCATGTTTACATTCCTCTTTTTTATCAGATTTCACCTATATAGCATATTTTTTTTTGAAAAAAAAGATGTTTTTAAAGCTTCTGCTCGCAATTAAAATAAAAATGTTGACAAAATTAAAAAGAGAGTGTATATTAAAGTTAATCATTTAAGAAAAGGAGATCTGAAATGAAATTTGTGCAAGAAAATATATCCGAACCAAAATCAGTAGAGCAAAGTGTTTTGGAACAACCAAAAGAACCAGAGCAATCTCAAGCGCCTGAAAATAAGCCGGAATCTAAATTGCCTGAACAAAAAAATTCTAAAAAGATAGGCTGTTTAGGACTGGGATATCATGTATTGATTGGGTTGGCTGTTTTGGGGGTGATTTTTTCTGCCTATGATCAAGAAAAACGAATTGATGAATTGAAAGCTCAAAATGCGACATTAAAAAACAATCAAAACTTATTAGATAAGAAAAATGCTGAATTAGAGCAAAAAATTTCTGAAAATTTAGAACATTTAACTGAAATGTATACATGGGGAAAAACTGTTAATCAAAAAAATAAAGAATTAAATGAAAAAGTAAAGGTTTTAGAAAATACCAATTCTACTATGATGAAAAAAATCCAAAAATTAGAACAACAGTTGGATGAAAACAATAAGAAGAAAATTCGTGTAAAAATCGGTGACCAAAATTATACAATTTCCGATATGAAATTGAAAATTCAGGAACAACGAGTTAAAGAATAAAGAACTTAGAATGGCAATTATAGATCGTATTGGGTATTATACCGTTTTTTGAAGATGGATATATTGTTAAGGGAAAAGAATGGTATCCATTGGTTACAAAAAGCGATTGTCAGTAAATATGATTCCTGAGCCGGTGCAACCGGACCCAACATATGTAGTAACGGAACGTAATATCTGGGGCAGGTTATTGATGAATATCCGGCGTGTTATGATGCGGAAGCTATTCAAGAATATCGTTTAAAATGTTCAGTTGTAAGAGAGTTAAACAAAAAAAGACAGGAAGCCCGTCAAAAAGCTTTGAAAGAATTTAAAAAATATCGTCAAAACCGCTTGAAAGAAGTTCAAAAAGCTTATCTTTTACAAGAAAAAAAGAAATGTATGGCTGAAAAAGCTTATCGCAATCGTGTTTCTAAACGTTATAAGGAATATAAAGCTTATATGGCAACGCAGTCTAAAACATTTAATGTATTCGGTATGAAAATAACTTATACCCCGAAAAAAGTTGCACCAAAAGCAAAGGTGATTCAAAAAAGAGTTATTAAAGCTTTTGGCCGATCTATTGAGATTGAACGTTAAATTAAGAACACCTTTTAAAGACGTTTTTTATTACATATCAAAAATGCCCTTTTTAAAAAAGGGCATTTATTTTATCGGCTTAAAAAAATAATTATAAAGCGGATTTTGCTTTTTCAACCAAAGCTTGGAAAGCTTTTTTATCATTGACAGCTAATTCTGCTAAAACTTTACGATCTAAAGCAATTCCGGCCTTTAATAAGCCATTAATGAATTTGGAATAAACCAAACCATTTTCACGAACAGCCGCATTAATACGAACAATCCACAACTGGCGGATTTCGGATTTTTTCTTCCGACGATCGCGATAGGCATATTGTAAGCCTTTTTCCACTTTTTGTTTTGCAACGGTATACACTTTGGAATTACGTCCACGGTATCCTTTTGCCATTTTTAAAATTTTATTATGTTTTGCACGAACTGTCGTGCCGCGTTTTACTCTAGCCATTTCAACGTCTCCTTATCCGTGCATAAATCTGATAACTGTTTTAAAGTTGGTGTCATCTAAAATAGCTCCACCACGTGCTTGCCGTTTCATTTTCGGCGTTTTGCACAATAAACAGTGACGTTTATAGGCAGTTGTTCTTTTGATTTTACCGGTTCCGGTTAATTTAAACCGTTTTTTGACGGCACTTTTTGTTTTTAATTTAGGCATTTTCTTATCCTTTGTTATAAGTTTAATCACGACCGTGAAGGCAGCCTTTTATGAGCCTTTTTGGTCAACGAGTGTCTCTTATACAGAAAAATGATTGATTTGTCAAGCGTTTTTTGAAAAATAAAACTGGATTTTTATTGGATTTGCTCTTATAGTGAAAAAAAGAAAGGATAATCCCATGACAAACGAAGAACGTATCACAGAATTAGAAATGGCTGTTGCTGAAATACAAAAAATGATTGATGATTTAAATGCGGAATCAGTGCGTCAGGCTCAAGTGATGATGAGATTAGAGCAAGATTGCAAAAATTTGCGCTTATTGGTGGATGAGGGGGTTGTCAAACCATTATCGGAAGAAACTCCCCCACCCCATTATTAAAGAATAGCATTCCTCAATCAAATCATTTTAACATTCGTTCAATTGTTTCTTTGGCATTGATTGATAAATTTTGTTGGCGAAGCAATGCTTCTAAAACAATTCGTGCTTGTTTTTGATTTGCTTCAGGGAATCTGTTATATCGGGCAAAAGCTGTTAACAAACGGGCAGACAAATGTGGATTCAATTTATCAATAAGAGCACATTGTTTTGCAAAAAACGCATATCCGCTACCGTCTATGTTATGAAACGCTTGCATATTGGTTGAAAACGCACCCAAAACGGCTCGTGCTTTATTGGGGTTTTTATAATCAAATTTAGGGTGTTGAATCAATTTTTGAACGATTTTTAAAGCCTCATCTGTCGGTGTTCTGGCTTGAAGTGCAAACCATTTATTAAGCACCAAATCATCTTTTTCATAGCGGTTATAAAAATCATTCAATGCTTCTTGTTTATGTGGTAAATCATTATTAATTAAAATAGCCAAAGCGCTTAAGCGGTCCGTTAGATTATCCGCCACTTGATATTGTGCATACACCATATCAGAGGCATCTGTTAGAGCTAAATAACTCAAAGCTACATTTTTAATGGCGCGTTTTGCTGCTGATTCTGTATCAGGAGAATAGGGAGCATCAGATTGATTATCATGATATAATTTTAATAATTTATCTTTATATTGCTCCGCAAATGCTTGGCGCATGATTTTTCGAACGGATTGAATGGTTTGAATATCAATCACATCCATTTTGTCAGCTAACTCTTCTTCTGTCGGTAAACCGATTGCACGTGCCATAAAGGCTAAATCTAAACCCGGCTGAGAAAGATATCGCCCCATGATGTGAATCACATCTAAATTAGGTTGAGTGGCTTTTTGTTCAACCATTTCCAACATTTTATTCAACGCATACTGATGACCGATTTCATAGCGGTTAAACAAATCAGTATCATAAGTCATTAAACAAATACGATCGCTGTCAGAATAGACAATATCCAAATCAATTGGTGCCGTGAAAAAACGGTTAATAGATAAGACTGGTTTTTGAGAGATATTTTCAAAAATAAATTCTTGTTCTGACTTATCCAAAATAAGGGTGCCGTTTTTGATTTCTTTCCCTTCACTTGTCAATAAACCATAGAGCAGAGGGATCACAAACGGATCAGAAGATGTTTTATGGTATTGCTTTAGCAAAATCTTATAAATTTTTGTATTTTCGTCATAATCTGTAAAAACTTTTACGGTCGGTCGACCAGCGGTCGAATACCATCTTTTAAACTGAGTTAAGTCTTTTCCGGAAGCATCTTCAATGGATTTTACGAACTCATCAATTGTTACAGCCTGTCCGTCATAACGTTTAAAATAGAGCGCGCACCCTTTCATGAAATTTTCAGAACCAACAATTGCTTTTTGCATCCGAATCAATTCAGCACCTTTCTCATAAACGGTACTGGTATAAAAATTTTCAATTTCTTGATAAGAATCTGGTCGCACGGGGTGAGCTAACGGACCATCATCTTCCGGAAATTGGGTAGCGCGTAAACCAATAACATCATCAATACGAGCAACTGCGCGTGAACGTACGTCATAACTGAATTCCGAATCCCGGAAAACGGTGAAACCCTCTTTCAGCGATAAATCAAACCAATCCCGCAAGGTGACGCGATCACCGGAATAGTTATGGAAGTATTCATGTGCAATCACGCGTTCAACATATTCAAAAGTGGCATCTGTTGCGGTATCTTTGCTGGCTAATAAAGCTGCATCATTAAAAATATTTAATGATTTATTTTCCATAGCACCAGCATTGAAATGTGATACAGCCACAATGTTAAAGGAATCCAAATCATATTCTAATCCGAATACTTTTTCATCCCATGCCATGGCTTTTTTGATAGATTCCATTGCAAATATCAGTCTGTCTTTTTTGCCGCGTTCACAATATAATCCTAATTGCACCGTTTTACCGGACATTGTTTTAAAAGTGTCATGGATAGAATCTAAGTTGCCGGCAACTAATGCAAATAAATAGCAAGGCTTATTAAAAGGATCTTCAAAAACAACCGTATCTCCCTCATCTTTGATTTTATTCCCGTTTGATAATAAGACAGGATATTTTTTGCGATTTGCATGAATTGTTACAATGAATTTACTCGGGACATCTGAATGGTCTGGATAATATGTGATATTACGAAATCCTTCCGGTTCACATTGGGTGCAAAACATTCCGTTTGACATATAAAGCCCCATTAATCGAGTATTTTCTTCAGGATTGATTTGAACTGTTGTTTCCAATTCAAAAGAAGATTTTGTTTTTAAAAGCGTTAAACTTTTATCATCCAATAAGTAGTCTGTTTTATCCAATATTTGGCCATCCATTTTGACGTCCAACAGTGTCATATATTGTCCATTTAATAACAGGGGTTTTGTTGTATCTACTTTTTTGAAAAAAAGATTAGTTTTTACGATGGTTTTTGTTGGGTTCAAGGTAAAATCCAATGCCGTTTTTTCCAACTGATAATGTGGTGCAACATAATCTTTGCGATATTTCAGTGTCATTTATTATCCTTTGCTTTCTTTTCTGCTTCTTTTAACTTTTGAATCCAAAAATTGGCTCGCTCAATGTTATAGGGAAATTCCCCATAGCCTCCCTTATAAATGGCAATCAAAGATTTCATGGCGTTAATCTGTCCTTTTTCGGCGGCCATTTCATAAACTTTAACAATTTTTCCAAACGGGACTTCATCCATATAGCCACGTTCAGCCCAAACACCCATAGCATAGAGTGCATCGGCATTACCGGCTTCGGCTGCCTGAATCATATAAATAATAGCCTTATCTCGATTTTCCGGGATTAAATCTCCCACATCATATAGTAAAGCAAGTTCATAGGCTGCACGGGTGGAACCCAAAAGTGCTGACTTTTCTAAAAAGCTTTCGGCTTTTTGAGGATTCCGATTAAATCCATCACTTCCTTTTAAATATAAATTACCTAAATAATAAGAAGAAAGTTTTGAAATTAGAGTGTTATCAGATTTTGAAGCCATTAAAAAATAGCGTTCGGCTTTGTGCGGTTTATTTTGGCGTAAAAAGTCTAACGCTGTGTAAAGTTTGTTTTCCGGTGTCATGAAATAATCTTTGGCCGAAACATATCCGATAAAAACAAGACTTAAAACGATCAAAGCAATCAATACATTGGAAATGGAAAAGATTTTTTTCAAATTCATCTCATTTTATCCTTTTCAAAAGTTATAAAAAAAGGTATGATACCCACACAATTACAGTTCAATAATTTAATAGGAATTTTTGTTTTGTGCAAGTCTTTTTATTTTAAAAGCTATCATTTCGATTCTCAATCCGGTAATTTGATGTTGAATTATCAGATTGATGAGAAGTATCATTTTTCGGAACAGCTTGTTTTTCCAAAAGATTATGGGGTTTTATCCTCTGAAAAAGAAGCACTTTTAGAGCAAATTTTCTTTTTAACACATATTGCTTTTGGTATCAGTTATTATAAAGCTTTTTTACCAAAAAAAATTATTGTTGAATCCGGCCAATTATCGCAAGAGCAAGCTGCTTTTTTTGATAAATTATATTTAAATGGGTTAGGCGAATTTTCTGTTAAAAATGATGTGGATTTAGATATTCATTTTCCTTCTTCAACAAAAATATCTCATTCATTTAATTTACCTCTTTTAAAGCGGGCATTGATTCCGGTTGGTGGTGGAAAAGATTCTTGTGTGACCATTGAACTTGTTAAAAAGATATCTGTGCCGGCTTCTTTAATTTCTATTGGTTGTCCCATGGCCATTGAAAACTGTGCTCAAAAATCTGGTTTAAAACATATTGTGATTCAGCGCACATTAGATTCGTTATTGTTGGATTTAAACAAAAAAGGGAAAGTCTTGAATGGACACGTGCCGATTTCCGGTATTTTGGCGTTTGTTTTATGGGCGGCAGCTGTTTTATATGATTATAGATATGTGGTGATGTCTTGTGAGCGTTCGGCAAATGTTGGTAATTTAACGCGCAAAGGTCTTAAAATCAATCATCAATATAGTAAATCATTTGAATTTGAACGAGATTTTGATATAATAACTCGTACTATCACGCCAAATTTTCATTATTTTTCATTATTAAGACCGTTATCGGAGATTCATATTGCTCGGTTATTTTCCGAACGATGTGCGAATTATTTTGATGTTTTTACCAGTTGTAATAAGGCTTTCAAATTGGATGAAACAAAGCGATTAACACATTGGTGTGGATGTTGTGATAAGTGTCGTTTTGTCTTTTTGATATTGGCTGTCTTTATACCAAAAGATAAATTGATTCAGATTTTTGGTTCCAATTTGTTGAATGATTGGACGCAGTTAAATGGCTTTGAAGAATTGTTAGGTTTTTCCGGTCATAAGCCATTTGAATGTGTTGGTGAAATTGATGAATCTCGTTATGCAATGCAACAATTGATTGATTATTCTGAATGGCAACAGGATAAAATTGTTTCGTATTTTAAAGAGAAGTTGAAGATGCCGCTTCAAGCAAATTTATTCAATGTATCAGATGAACATTTAATTCCAGAGGTTTTCCAAGATGTGTTTAACAACTTTAAATCATAAGAAAATCGGCATTTTCGGTATGGGGCGTGAAGGAAAGGCCTTAAAGGATTTTTTATCACAACATTTAATTGAATCAACATTGATTGAAATAGGGGAAGGAAATGTGTCGGATTTGGGTGAATGTGATGTCATTTTTAAGTCTCCCGGTGTCAGTTTATATCGTTCGGAAATACAAAGACTGATAAAAAAAGGAACACCTGTTTCTTCAGGAACTAATTTGTTCATGCGTTTAAAAAATCCGATGCAAAAAATGATTGCTATAACGGGGACAAAAGGCAAAAGCACGACATCTTCTTTATTGTATCATACTTTAAAATATTTTGGTATTCATGTTGGTTTTGGGGGAAATATCGGATTGCCTTTAATTCAATTGCTAAAAGAAGATTATGATTGGATTGTGGCGGAATTGTCCAGTTATCAGTGTGCTGATTTTGTGGGAACACCGAATATTGCCGTGTTAGTCAATCTTTATCCCGAACATTTGCAGTGGCACGGTACACATGAACAATACTATGTAGATAAAATAAATATGGTTCGTCAGGCAAAAGTATGTTTTATTAATGCTGAAAATAAAAAAAGTCTTGAATATGCAAAGGATCTTTCCGCTCGTTTTTTTAATGATAAAAATACTATTCATGTGGAAAATGGCTTTTTTATGAATGCAAATGACTTATTGTTTTCAACATCTTCATTGAATTTAATCGGAGAACATAATCTTTCCAATGCTTGCGCCGTTTTAAGCGTTATTCAACAAATGGGACTAGATTTGAAAAAATGTGAAGACGCATTTAGAAGCTTTCAGTCCTTGCCACATCGTTTGGATAAAATAGCAGAAATAAATGGCGTTTTATTTGTGGATGACAGTATTTCTACCACGCCGGAAACGGCTCTTGCCGGATTGAAATCTTTCTCTCAAACGGCTCCAATGACCTTGATTGTTGGTGGACAGAATAGAGGCCAAGATTATACTGTTTTGATTGATTATTTAGTTCTAAATCGTCATCGGATAAAGCTTATTACTTTACCGGATACGGGGAAAATCGTTTATGAAATGGCGCGTGCTTCTGGGATTGAGACCTATTATTTTGATACAATGGAGCAGGCGGTCAAAAAGGCTAAAATTATTACTCCAATGGGAGGTATTATTTTGTTATCGCCAGCAGCTCCCAGTTATAACATGTATCAAAACTTTGAAGAACGTGGTAACGATTTTAAAAAATGGGCTATGCTTAATTTTATTGAAAAGTAAGAATAATGTTTTTCAACGTGAGAAAAATTTATTCCTTATTATTTCTTGAACAGGAATTTTCTTTTTTTTCTCTTCTTTTTTCTTTTTTAAAATTAGCTCTTCATTTATTTTTTTTGTTTGTTTTATTTTGTTTAATTTTATTTTAGCTAATTTTTTTAAATTTTTCTTTTTTAAAGTTTCATTTTTTAAATAGTTTTTATATTCATCTTTTTTATCAGAGACAATTAAAAAATTATCTATAAAAGAAAGGACATCATTTTCCAAAATATTTGTTTTCTTTTTGAGAATAACTTGATGTTTCGTTAAATGAAAGATATCTTCTTCTTTAAATTTCCTCATAGGAGATAAAAGTTGTTTTTTTACTTCATAAATATTATAGATGTCAGTATGATGACTTAATTTTATTGGTAAATCGGAATAAGACACTCTCACTTCTTTAAAATTAACATCTATATCTCTTTGTTCTAACACTTTATTTTTATTGATAGAAATCCAAGAAATATCTTTTTGGTCTGTGATAGCAAATATATTTCTTTCTGTTTCAACAGTTGTTGGCATAAAATCTCGAGGATCTCCTTGATAAGTATCTCTTACACATCGGATAGAACCGTTTGCTAAATAATAAGTTTTATTTCCAATGGTTATTTTTTTTATTTTAATTGGCGATATTATTTCAGTTTTATCAACATGATCCAAGATATTTTTTAAATATGTTGGATTAACAATTTCTTTTAATTTTTGAGTTAATTTAGGATCATTAAGAGATGTTTCTTCTATAGTTGTTTTTTTAAATAAAGAAGTCAAAAAAGTTTTTAAAGACATTATTCCCTCCGTAAAATACAAAAACATTATATCATAAAAATAATGTTTTTTCAACTTTTTTTTAAAAAAATAGAATTTGTATATCAGCGAATAAAAAAGCCGCCTGAAAAGGCGGTTTGATAAATGGCGGGAGTGAAGGGGCTCGAACCCTCGACCTTCTGCGTGACAGGCAGACGCTCTAACCAGCTGAGCTACACCCCCATAAGGGATGGGACATCTTTTATCAGGATTTTAAACAAAAATCAAGTCTTTTTTTTATAAAAATGATATTTTTTTAATTTTGATGATGTTTGGCCAGATATTTTAATCCGTCAAATGCCATATGTGGTTTTAGAATAAGGAAAACGGGAATAGTTTCCAAATATGATTTTAAACGCCCTTTTTCTTTGAAATAAAAGGAAAATTTTGATTTTTTAAAAAGTTTTAAGATAAATGGGTCTTGTAAAATACTGCCAGTTAAATAAATGCCGCCGCTTGTTTTTAAAGTTAATGCTAAATTACCGGCAAAAATTCCTAAAAATTCAAAGAAAAATTGATACGTTTCCAATGCATTTTGATTTTTTTGAATAGCTAATCGATATAATTCTTCAGTTGATTGAATCGGATGGCCACCATTTTTGAGTTGAATGAGCGCATTGTATAAATTGACTAATCCCGGACCAGATAATACACGTTCAAAGGAAAGTGGATTAAATTGGTTGGATAAAATCTGGGCAATTTGTTGCTGTATTGGTGAAATGGGAGTTAGTGTGCTATGCCCAGCCTCAGACTCTAATACTTTGCCATTATAAATGAAACAACATCCTAAGCCGGTTCCGGGGCCAATTAAGGCAATCGGTTGATTTTTATCTGCTTTTTTGGATGAAAGAGGGTATATTTCTTTCTTTTTTAAACCTAAAACCCCTAATCCTTGTAATTTAAAGTCGTTAACGAAAAGAACGGTTTTAAATTGAAATTCTTTTTGAAATTTTTGGACGTTAATTTTCCAATTTAAATTACTGAAAAATAATGTGTTTTTTTGAATAATTCCAGCGCCACCCAAAATTAATGAGCTGGGTCTTTGAGAAAGGGTTTTTAAATAAACGCTTAATACATCGGTAAAGCTTATAAAATCCCGATTATAGTAAATTTTAATAGGAGATTGCTTTGAATTACGGTATATGGCAAAGCGGCTGTGTGTTCCGCCAATATCTGCCAATAAAATATCTGCCATTAATTGCTCCTTTATTGTTTTAAAATACAAATCACATTGTGATATAAACAGGCAAAACCTTGACCGATTTTTTCAAAAAAAGGAAGTTGAACGTTCTTTTCCAAGCACGAAAGCATATCTCCTGCACAAACATTAGTTGCAGTTGGTGTCGAAAAAAGATAAATCAACACGCCAATTAAAGACAAAATAATAAGTCCCCAAAAGAGGGTTTTAAACATCATTTTTCCTTCCCTGATAAATCATTTCTGCCGCTTCTAACTCTTCTTGCGTATTTATTCCGTGTGCTTCTTCTACATCACAAATGACGATATCGCGCTTAAGACCATGTTCTTTCGCCAATTTAACCACATCTGTTAGATAGTATTCTTGAGCGGCATTATTATTTTTAATTTCTTTTAACAAGGAAAGAGCATATTGCCCATTTAAGCACATAACACCGGAATTGCATAATTTAATGGCACGTTGTTCATCTGTTGCATCTTTATATTCCACAATCTCTTCCAGTCCCGCTTCACTCATAACCAAACGACCGTATCGGCGAGCATCTTGAGGAATAAAGCCTAAGACAACCACATCAAATCCTTCCTGATATTTTTGAATCATTTTGGTTAATGTTTCTGATTTCAATAAAGGGCTGTCGCCAAATAAAATTAAAACACATCCATCAAAAGGTTTTAGATATTCTTCTGCCATTAAAACGGCATGACCTGTTCCCAAGCGTTCTTTTTGCTCAACGGTTTTATAAGGTGCAACTACTTTTTTTAAATTGTCCATGTTAGGACCAACAACAACAGTAATGTCTTGGATGCCCGCTTTTTCAACTGTGGAAAGTAGAATTCGAATCATCGGAATACCACAAATTTCATGCAAAACTTTTGGTAGTGGAGAATTCATTCGTGTTCCCATACCGGCACCTAAAATAATTGCTTTTGTTTCCATTTTATATCCTTTTGTTAAATAAAAATACCATGATCAATTGCATAAGATTTTAATTGCTCACGAATTGAATGGTTTGATTGTTCAATTTGAGAAAGAATGTATTCTGCTGTTTTTTCACGATTCATTGTGCGTACGACGGCTTTAATAGCCGGAATAGCTGCCGGATTCATGGATAATGAGGTATATCCCAATGCAATCAAAGCAATGGCATCGATCGGATTGGAGGCAATTTCACCACAAACCGAGCAGGGGATATTTGCTTTTCGGCATTCGTCACTAATATATTTTAAAACTTTTAATGTTTCCGGTGCTAAGGAATCATATCGATTCCAAATAATCGGATTTCCACGATCGGTAGCGAATAAAAATTGAAATAAGTCGTTAGTCCCAACCGAAACGAAATCAACATATTTTAATAACTCCGGCAATTGAAAAATCAGGGAAGGCACTTCCAACATAGTGCCGACTTTTATGGAAGATGGTAAAACGCCACCTTTGTTTTTTTCTCGCTTCAATTCAATATCCAAGGTTTTTTTTGCTTCCAAAAATTCATCTACATTTGAAATCATTGGAAACATAATACGCAATTCTTTTCCATTAACGGCTCGAATAAAGGAACGCAGTTGACTACGTAATAAGGCGCGCCTATCCAATGTAATTCGAATGGAACGCCATCCCATGGCCGGGTTTTTTTCGCCTGTATTATCAAAATAAGGTAAAACCTTATCTGAACCGATATCCAGCGTTCTGAAAGTTAAAGGTTTATCTCCAACCTGTAAAATGGCTTTTTTATATATTTCAGTTTGTGTTTCCGTGTCCGGTAGTTGATTAGATGTCATGAAAGGTAATTCTGTCCGATATAAGCCGACCCCGTCATAATCATTTTGGTCAATAGACATTAAATCATTCGCTAATCCGATATTGATATTTAATTGAACAGGGATGCCATCTAATGTAATGCCGGGTAATCCTTTTAAGAGTTTATATTTTTCCAACAATTTTTGATGTGTTTGAATTTTAATGGAAAAATCATCTAAAACTTCATCAGATGGGTTAATATAAACCAATCCTTTAGTGGCATCAACCGCTAAATAATCGCCCGCATTGATATGGGATAAAATAGCTCCAATTCCACCAATCATTGGAATATTCAAAGACTTTGCCACAATGGCTACATGCATTGTTTGTGAACCTTCCTGTAAAACGATGGCTTTAATTTTTTTGATATCATAATCTAATAGTTCGGCTGGGCCCATATTCTCGGCAATTAAAATTGTATTTTTATCCAAAACCAATTTTGTACGTCTGAATTTTCCTTTTAAATTTTTAATCAGTCGATTTGCTAAATCATTAAAGTCATGAATTCGTTCTCGTAAATAAGGATCTGTGATTAATTGCATCCGTTCCGTTATTTCATCAGAAACCTTTTGAATGCTCGCTTCAGCAGTAAGTCCCATTTGGATAGCTGCAGTAATTTTTTCAATCCATCCTTTATCTTTTGTGAACATTAAATAAGATTTAAAGATGTCAATTTGTTCTTCAGCTAACTGAGGATTTGTCAGCATATTATTGATTTCTTTTTGAACCATTAAAAGGGCATCATTTAATCGTTTAATTTCAGCAGAACTATCTTTTGCCAAAATATTAGATGTGCGTTCTATTCGTTTGTGGATAAATGCTGTTCCAACAGCAACACCGCTGATAATACACACTCCCTCCATTTTTTTTAGGCGACTGGCGTTATTAATCGGTTCTTGTTTATTTTGAGTATTTTCACGTGTTAAAATTTCGGAAAGAGCCAATGCACTTGTTTCCAATAATTCAATAATTTCAGTTGGGAAAGTTTGAATTTGAGTGGTTTGTATCGCTAAAACGCCATACAAATGATCGCCTTTTAAGATTGGAGTCCCCGCCAGTGATTTAAAAGCCGTTTCTTTCGTTTCCGGCTTATGAACAAAACTTGGATGAGCCCAAGCATCTTCAAAAACTAAAGATTTTCGTTGAAGGGCAATTTCACCGATTAACCCTTCGCCGATTTGCAGGAATGTTTCGTGTAAAGCGGATTTATCCAATCCATAACTGGCATACAGTTCTAAAATATCACCAGGACGGATAAGATAGCAAGAACACACATCTACATTTAACTGTGTAGCAATTACATAAACCGTCTTTTCAAGTAAAAGATCTATTGGTAATTTTTTATTCATTAAATCACGCAATAGTTTTAAGGTATGTGGAATGGTTCCCGGTTTTAATTGCATTATCTTATCCTCTTTGATCAAATCATACCTTGTTTTTAAAATGAACGTCAAGTTTTATTTCGTTTATTTGAATAAGGATTGTTTTGTTTTCTTAAATGAATGCGAATAGGAACACCGTGTAATCCGAAACGATCTCGTAGTCCGTTGGTCAAATAACGTAAATATGATTCAGGCAATTGATCAGGATTAGAAGAAAAAATAACAAAAGTAGGAGGTCTACTTGAAACCTGAGTTATATATTTCATTGGAATGCGTCGCCCATTTTTGGCAATAGGTGTTGGATGAGCTTCGGTCATTTCTCGTAAAAATGTGTTCATCTTATGAGTTGGGACACGTTTATTCCAAATTTTATAGATATTAAAAACTTCCCGCATCATAGGATCTAAACCATATCCCGTTTTGGCAGAAATGGTAACGATAGGTATTCCTTTGACTTGTTGCAGGGAAGAGACCATTTTTTCTTTAATATCGCGCAGAACCTTTTTTTGATTTTCAATTTCGTCCCATTTATTCAGAGCTAAAATTAAAGCACGTCCTTCATTGATAACCGTTGAGGCAATGATTAAGTCTTGTTTTTCCATTGGTTCATTGGCGTCTAGTACTAAAATGACAACTTCTGCAAAATTAATGGCATTTGTCGTATCAAATGTAGAAATTTTTTCCAAAACATTATCTACTTTTCCTCGTTTACGCAAACCGGCTGTGTCAGTTAATAAAATATCTTTATCCTGCCATTTCCATGGAATGGTAATTGCATCGCGTGTAACGCCTGCTTCCGGACCGGTTAAAAGACGTTCTTTCCCTAATAGTTGATTGATTAACGTTGATTTTCCTACATTTGGACGTCCAACGATTGCCAGATGCAAAGGGCGACTTTTCTCTTCTTCAGATTCTTCTTGACTTTCTTCAGGTGTGTCAGGGAAAAAGGGGAGGAGAGTCTGATATAAATCGGCTAATCCTAATCCATGCTCGGCTGAAATCGGAATCGGATCACCTAGACCTAACTTGTAAAAATCAACTAAATCAGTTGATTGTGTTTTCCCTTCACATTTATTGGCAACCAATATAATAGGTTTATGTGCTGTACGTAAAGATTTTGCTAGTTTATCATCTAAACTTGTTCTTTCCGAGCGCGCATCTACAACCATCAAGACAATATCCGATTCTTCAATGGCCATTTGGGTTTGCTTCCACATAGCTTGGGAAAGAGCTGTTGTTTCTTCTAATCCGGCTGTGTCAATTAAACGGAATGTTAAATCATATAAATGAGCCGTTGCTTCTTTTCGATCACGCGTAACACCGGCAATGTCATGAACAATTGCCAGTTTTTTTTGACATAACCGATTAAAAAGCGTAGATTTTCCGACGTTTGTTCGACCAACAATGGCAATTGTTTTCATTTTATCCCTCGTATACAACTAAATCTGCTTCATCTGTTAAGAAAATAACCTTATTGTCGGCAATGATCGGATAAGTGGATGTTGCATCAATTTTAAAGGTTTTTGTGAGTTGTCCAGTTTTTAAATCCACTAAAGCAACTTTTCCCGTATTAGAAACAACCAATGCGTGTTCACGGATAAGAAGCGGTCCTTTCCATGTTTCTTCTTCTGAATTGGATAGACTTGTTTCCCAGGCGACTTTCCCATTATGTTTATTCATCGCAACTAAATTATTTTTATCTACAATTACAAACAGTGTATTGCCAGATAAGGCGGGAGTTGAATGACCGGATAATGTGTTATCGAAAACTTCTTGTCCGTTATTGATGTTAAAAGCGGCAATTTTACGTGAGTTACCAATAATATAAACCGTATCGTTTTCAATAACCGGAGAGGCTAAAATATGAGCTAAATCCAAAATTTTATTATATGTGCGTGCAGATAAAACGTTTTGAGTCCATAATAGTGCACCGGTTAAAGCATTAAAAGCCATTACTTCGCCAGTGGAAAAACCAACGATTAATTTATCATTATGAATCGCTGGAGATCCCATTCCCAATAAATTTGTTTGATTCGGAGTTGTTTGATAAGACCATTTTTCCGAGCCATCTTTTGTACTTAAAGCAAAGAGTTTATTATTGCCTGCTAATAAATACAATGTGTTATCATAAATAACCGGTTCAGAACGCAAACTGGTTTTTAAATTTTTCTTCCAAATGATTTCACCTTTTGTATTTAAGGCATAAATACTTCCATCACCGCCAATGGCAAAAATGAAGCTGTTATGATAAGCTAAACCAACACTTTGAATAGCCAGATCCTCGCAGCTGAGCTCTAGTTCTTTTTCCCAAATTTTTTTGCCCGAAGCTAAATCGGTCGCTGATAAGGTAAAAGCAGTATCTAGTGCATAAATTACTTGATTATAAACAATTGGCTCAGCTAATGTTAGGCGATCTGAATTAACACCTTTTCCAATATTTTTATCCCACAAAAATTTTAATTTATCCGATAAATTTGCTTGTGGCATGTGATGTGATGCATTGAAAGCCGATTGTCCCCAATTTGAAAAGCTTTGCGCCTTACCCAAAACAATATTAAATTTTTGAATTTTTGTCCCAACAGATAGTTCGCTGGATGAGAAAGCAATTCGTTCGCCGGTTGGAGGCATTTTTTTATTTTCGGCACATCCCCCCAATACCAATCCAGCTAATAAAAAAACAAGATATTTTTTCATTTACGCCTCTACAAGAGATAGTAATTCAGATAAACGCTGTTTTACATTTAAGGGAACAGATGTGCTTTGTAAAGCCTGATTTAAGATATTTTTTGCCGCTTTCTGATTGTTTTGTTTTAAATAAGAAATTGCCATCAATTCAGCAGCTGAACCATAAAAAGGATTAGATTCATTGAGTAAAGGTTGTAATAATAGCTGTATTTCTTCGGGTGTTTTGGAATCAATTTGATGACCGACTAATGAAAGACGGGCAACCGATCTTAATTCATCCGGCACTTTTTTATTGCCAACCAGTTGCATTAAAAGCTTGAAAGCTTCTTCATTTTTTTGTTGTTGGATTAAAATAGAAGAGCGTTTTAAATCCGCTAAATAACGATAGCCCGTTTTAGCATTTTTAGATAAAGCAGATAACTCCCTAAGAGCGTCATCATACTTCCCTTGATAGCTTAAAACAGCTGCTTGTTCAAACTGATCCGATTCGGCTATTCGTGTTTTCATCCACCAACTTTGATATAATTCAAAAGCAATTACAAATATAACAGCGGCACAAGCTAATCCAATAAATAAAAAACGATATTTTTTCCAAAAAGCTTTAATTTGATCTTTTTTTAGCTCAGCATCCACTTCTTTTGCCAACATTTCTTGGCGGATTTTTATAAGTTCATCTTGAGGTGTGAGTTTCATTGTTTTTTCCTTTTATTTATAATGGGGGGTTATACCAAAAAATCCGTTTGATTGCAAATGTTTTATTTTTCTTTTTTAGGAAATTTCCCCATAATAGGTAAAATAATCCAAGAAGGAAGAGCTGAACCCAACCAAGCACCAAAGGCCATAGGCCATGGAAAAGCAATAATGGCGGGATTTTTTTCCAATCGTTTGCGAATAATCTGCGCAGCTTTTTTGGGTTCCATAATAAATGGCATGCTGAATTTATTTTTATCTGTTAATGGTGTTTCAATAAAGCCGGGGCAAATAACACTGACATTGATTTTATAGGGTTTTAAAAAACCCCGTAAGCCTTCTCCCCACGCTTTAATACAAGATTTTGAAGCAGAGTAGGCGGGACAGCTGGCCATGCCGCGATAACCCGCAATGGAGCTGATAATTGCAATTTGACCACCTTTTTTTTCTTCTTTAAAACAGCTGATAGCGGGAATAACCGTGTGTACAACCCCCCAAATATTGGTTTGAAAAATGTTCAAGGTAGCAATTTTATTTTCTGGCATTCCTAAAACTCCGCCTGAAACACCCGCATTGGCAATAATTAAGTCCAATGGTTTGATGTTATTGGCATTATGAATGGCAGATTCGCAAACGGAGGCTTCCGATACATCAAAGGCAAAGGTGTAAACATCAGCTCCTTTTTTCTTGCAGGCGTTGGCGGTTTGTTCCAAACGTTCAATGCTCCTGCCACATAAAAAAAGAGTTATTCCTTTTTTTGCATAATCCAGTGCCAAAGCACGTCCCAAACCACTGGAGGCTCCTGTGATAAAGATGGATTTTGGAATTAATTTTTTGCGGTTGAACATAAAAACTCCTTTTTTTGAAAAAAATAAAAAAATCTCTTGACACAAGATTATAAATAAGTATAATCCATTTGTCTACTGAAAAATGCCTCTATGGCGGAACTGGTAGACGCGGCAGACTCAAAATCTGCTTCTCGCAAGGGAGTGCTGGTTCGATTCCGGCTAGAGGCACCAAAATATAAGCCCCTGTTTTCAAGGGGCTTTTTTTATTTTAGATTTTAATAACGTTAAGTGTGATTAACTTTGTTTTTATGTTTTTAAAGTGTTTTTTGTTCATTAATTAAAGTGAAAAAAATAAAAAAAACCCTTGCAATTTCAAATAAGTTAGTGTATAAATGCGCCGTTATCTCGTTGTGAGAAAACTTATCGGAGATATTCACCCCTGGAGGATTATTCGATAATAATTTGAATTTATTATGAAAAGGTTTTTATTATGAAAGCGACTCAATTAAATGCAACAAAACGTGAAAAAGCTGGTAAGGGGGCCTCTAGAGCTTGTCGTCGTGTAGGAGAAGTTCCTGCTGTTATCTATGGTGATAAACAAGCCCCGGTCCTTATTTCTTTACCGGAAAAAGTTGTTGTTGCACAAATGAATACAAAAGGTTTATGGACACGTCAGTTTGAAATAACTGTTGATGGGAATTCCTATCATTGTTTGTGTCAAGATATTCAAAAACATCCTGTTTCAGATAAGCCAATTCATGCAGATTTCTTAAGAATTGCAAAAAATGCTATTTTGACATTGGATATTCCTTTGGAATTTATCAACGAAGAAATTTCACCGGCGGTCAAATTTGGTGGTGTGTTAAACATTGTCCATCGTACGGTGGAAGTAAAATGTTCTGCATTGAATATTCCAGATTCTTTCCAAGTTGATTTATCTAAAGTTGAAATGGGTGATTCTGTATTGGCAAGTTCGTTGGTTTTACCGGAAGGTGTTAAATTAACAGCAGAAGAGGACTTTACAATTGCAACAATTGTGGCTCCTACAGAAGAAGTTGAAGAAACTCCAGCTGCAGACACAACTGCTCCCGCAGAAGGGACAACAGCTCCAGCAGCAGGGACTGAAGCAACTTCAACACAAGAAAAGAAAGAAGAAAAATAATGAAATTAATTGTGGGGCTTGGCAATCCAGGTTTGGAATATGCATTCAGCCGTCACAATGTTGGATTTATGGCGGTGGACGAATTAGCCCATCGCCATTCTTTTTCAGAATTTAAAGAAAAATTTAAAGGCTTAATTGCTTCTGGAGAAATTGCAGGTGAAAAGGTTTATCTTCTAAAACCTCAAACGTATATGAATTTATCTGGTGAATCGGTTTTAGCTGTATGCTCTTTTTATAAAATAAAACCGAAAGATGTAATTGTGTTCCATGATGATATGGATTTAGAGACTGCTCGAGTTAAGGTTAAAAATGGTGGTGGTTCCGGTGGTCATAATGGGATAAAAAGCATTGATGCTCATATTGGCCCCGAATACACACGGGTGCGAATTGGTGTTTCTAAACCTCAAGAAAAAGAAAAAATTGTGGATTGGGTTTTATCGCGCTTTTCAACTGATGAATTGGCTCAATTATTTCCTTTATTCCAAAATATATCAGATTCAATGGATGTTTTGTTGACAAAAGGGAATGAAAATTTTATGAATAAAATAAAAAGGAAATAGGATTAAAAATGGGATTTAATTGTGGAATTATCGGTTTGCCGAATGTGGGAAAATCAACTTTATTTAATGCTCTTACTTCAACGGTTAATGCTCAGGCGGCAAACTATCCGTTTTGTACGATTGAACCCAATATTGGTCGAGTAGCTGTTCCTGATGAACGGTTAGTTAAATTGAAAGAGATTGATAAATCTGAAAAAATTGTACCAACACAATTAGAATTTGTGGATATTGCAGGATTAGTGCGAGGAGCCAGTAAGGGAGAAGGTTTGGGTAATCAATTTTTGGCGAATATTCGAGAGGTGGATGCAATTGTCCATGTTTTACGCTGCTTTGATAATCCAGATGTTGTTCATGTAGAGGGATCGGTTGATCCAGTGCGTGATGCCGCAACAATAGAAACTGAATTGATGTTGGCAGATTTAGAGAGTTTAGAAAAACGCATAGTTGGCGTTGCAAAAAAAGCCCAATCCGGAGATAAAGAATCTAAGTTATTATTAACTGTTATGGAACCGGTTTTGAAAGCATTGCAAGAGGGAAAACCCGCCCGAACAGTGCGACCAACGGATGTGGAGCAGGAAAAATTATTGAATTCCATGTATTTATTGACTTCTAAACCGATTTTATATGTTTGTAATGTGGAAGAAGCCAGTGCAGCTACAGGTAATGAATATACAAAGCGTGTTGCTCAAATGGCAGAAAAAGAAGGAAATCAATGTGTTGTTATTTCGGCAAATATAGAGGCTGAAGTAGCTCAATTAACGGATCCAGAAGAACAAAAAGAATTTTTGCAGACTTTGGGGTTGACACAAACAGGACTGGGACGTATTATTGATGCAGGATATCAGTTGTTAGGTCTTGAAACTTTCTTTACCTCGGGTCCGAAAGAAGCTCATGCTTGGACGATGAAGAAAGGGACTTTGGCACCTCAGGCAGCCGGTATTATTCATACAGATTTTGAAAGGGGTTTTATTCGTGCAGAAATTATCTCTTATCAAGATTATGTGAGATTTAATGGAGAAGTTGGAGCACGAGAAAATGGAAAGTTGCGTCAGGAAGGAAAAGGGTATATTATGCAAGATGGAGATGTTGCGCACTTTCTATTTAATGTTTGATTAAGGGAGGAAAAAATGCCTGTAGCTTTGTGGCGAGAACAAATGAATTTAAATTATCCACCATTGGATGATGAGCATAAGGCATTTTTAGATGTGGTTAATCAATGTTTTTTAGCCAGTCAAGTTGGTGATTTTCAAATGATTGATCGGGTTTTTGAAAAATGTTATGATTATGCGCGAAATCACTTTTCTCATGAAGAAGATATTATGGAACGCATTCAATTCCCGGATATTGAAGCGCATATGCGTTCTCATCAAATTTTCATAAAAAATGTTTCAGAATTGCGGCAACAATATGAAGTAGCTCCTTCATTAGAAGAAAAACAGAAATTATCCGAAAAATTAGCAAGTTTTTTAAATGTTTGGCTTTTGGGACACATATTAAGTAGAGATAAGGTGTTTAAACCTTATTTGGTTCGTTTGCGTAATTTACCTCCTCGGATGAATTACGATCTATAATAGAAAAATAACTTGACAAAATAAAATTTTTACTCTAAAATGGACTTTAGAGTAATAAAAAGGACTTGTTTGTTAATACTCCTCATGCAATAAAAAACACGCAAGAAATTCCCCTTTTTATTGCTCTTCTTTTACTTAAAATTTATTTTTCTTTTTTAATCAATGGGTCTTGACCGTATTTATTCACTCCATTTGTACCAGGCATAAAGAAGAGAATAAAAGATAAAATAAAAATAATCAAAGAAACTATAAGAATCAATGTCGTATTCCCAGCAAAGATTAAAAGGGGATAAAAGGCGATTAAAACGCTCCAGTATCCGATTCATCCTAAGGTATGCAAGCGTTTAATATATGCTATGATCGATCAGGAAAAAGGAAGATAAAAAAATAGTATGATAATAATTCAAAAGTAATCAGCTTTTTTGTATTGTATAGAAAAGATAAATATAGGAAAATCTAAGATTAATAATCTCAATCACAAAATATGAATAAAGAATTTTAAATGGTTTATGCTTCTATTTTCTGAGCAATATTCTTCACTATTTCACGAATTAGGAGATTATTATTGTGCATTAAACAACAACTAAAAATATAATCAATCCTCTGAAAACTATTTTTAATGTAAAAATGGTTGTGATAAGAAGAAACTTGAAGCTGGTTTTACAATAGAAATAAGGGTTTAAGAGACAAGTTTCCTGTCAAGTTATAAGTTTATTGTTTTAACAAAAGCATTATAGAGAGTTTTTTAACTTTAAAATAAAAAACATTTGTTTTATTTATCATGTTCATTAAAAAGAATAAAAAAATCAATAAAAAAATAATTTTTTTTAAAAAAAAAGCTCTTGTATTTCAAAAAAAGGTGTTGTATAAAATTCTTCAAGAGTTATC
>CALXUD010000004.1 GCA_944391585.1 uncultured Alphaproteobacteria bacterium
CTTTGGGAACTTTTACCTGCGTTACAGGGGTATCTGGGGGCGGGAAATCATCATTGGTTATTGAAACACTGTATAAGGGATTGAATCAATTGATTAATCACTCAAAGGAACCAGCAGGTCCTTATGATAAAATACGAGGGATGGGTTATATTGATAAAATAATCGATATTGATCAAAGTCCTATTGGGCGTACACCACGTTCTAATCCAGCTACTTATACAGGAATGTTTACACCTATTCGAGAATGGTTTGCGGGTTTACCAGAAGCAGTTGAGCGTGGTTATAAAGCAGGGCGTTTTTCTTTCAATGTAAAAGGTGGGCGTTGTGAAGCCTGTCAAGGAGATGGTGTTTTAAAAATTGAAATGCATTTTTTACCTGATGTTTATGTGACGTGTGATACATGTAAAGGGAAACGATACAATCGAGAAACACTGGACGTCACATATAAAGGTAAATCTATTGCAGATGTGCTGGCAATGACAGTAGATGAAGCAGCTGACTTTTTCCAAAATATTCCAACTATTCGGGATAAATGCCAGTTATTACAGCGAGTTGGATTGGGATATATTTCATTAGGTCAATCAGCAGTAACTTTATCTGGTGGTGAAGCTCAACGCATTAAGTTATCTAAAGAATTATCTCGTCGGGGAACAGGAAAAACATTATATATTTTAGATGAGCCGACAACGGGATTGCATTTTGCCGATATTCAAAAATTATTGGATGTATTACACGCATTGGTGGACCAAGGCAACACCGTTGTTGTGATTGAGCATAACTTGGATGTGATTAAAACAGCCGATTATATTATTGATATGGGGCCTGAAGGAGGCGATGGCGGTGGTCGAGTTGTGGCAACCGGCACACCGGAGCAGGTGGCTGATGTGCCCGAAAGCTATACAGGACAGTATTTAAAACGGATATTGAAATAGCTTTTTTAAAGGTTTGGGGATTGATGTCAGAAAGAATTGAAAAATACGAACCGTTTGGACGGGGCTTTTTAAAAGAAAGCATTGATGAAAACAATCGTTTAACGATAATGTATTGCGATAAAAACAAAAAGCCTATGCCATTTGCCAAAAATTGTCAAAAAATTGCTGTTTTTTCAAATGGATATTATCTTGTTAAAATGAGGGGATTTGAACTGGAAAAGGTGTGTTCAATATTTTCGGCTGTGGATATTAAAACGGGAAAAGAAGTTTTAAAAACGATAGAATTGAAAAATCCGATTTCAGATTGCTATGTATATTGTGATGATAAAGGAAAAAAAATTCATTCATTCCCTTTTGGTTATGAGTATTGTTTTTTTGAATATAAAAAAGAAATTTATATGATTCAAAAGCGAGAAGATAAAGGTCTTTTCTATCTGGCGGATCAAAACGCCAAATTGATTCAAACGTTAGAAGATGTTGTAGTTGATGAAACAGGCGATGTTTATTTATTCGGACAAAATGATACTGTTCGTTTGGATAAAAAAAAGTTAGAAATAAAACTGGTGAGTACGATTTTTGAAACAGAAGGATTTTTATGGCAAAAACAACCCATGTTGCGTCAGTCTTGGCAGGAAAAGAAGTTGGATAATGGCGATGTTTTGTTTCACTCTCCGATGGGATGGGATCAAGTGGCTGCTCAATTAGGGCACCCATGGTCTGAGAATAAAAAGAAAAGAATGGAACGTTTATATAGCCTTTTCCCGGAATTTCCTTCGGAGAAAAAGAAAATTTCTAAACAAGAAACACAAAAAGTTAAGTCCCATTCAGCCAATAAAAAAATTTTTCAAAATGTTATTATTGAGGGAGAATATCATATAAAATCATAAAATTTTGGATATTCCTGTAAAAATCCTTTGAAATAAAACCGAAAATATCTTAATATAAAAAAAGTTTAAATAAAGGAGAAAGTTATGCCAAAAAAAACAACAACCTTAAAAACGCTTAAAAAATCGGAAGTTTCCACTCAACAATCTCTGAAGGAGTCCCATGTGGATTTATCGTGGAAACGGTATCTAGTACAGCCTATTGTTAATATTCATAAAGAAGGTTGGAAAATTTTAGGTGTGATGTTTGCTGTTGCTGTTTTATTAGGATTGATTTGGGATGGCTTTTGGTGTTTTTCTCTTCCGATTTTAGCTTTTGGCCTTTATTTCTTCCGAAATCCGGAACGTGTTTCTCCGACAAACGAAAATTTCATTTTAGCGCCGGCGGATGGAATTGTGAGTAATATTAAAGCGGTTATTCCTCCTAAAGAATTAGACATCGGAACAGATCCGTTAACACGCATCAGTATTTTTATGAGTGTTTTTTCCGTTCATGTCAATCGTGTGCCGGTATCCGGTATTGTTCATAAATTAAATTATCGGCCAGGGAAATTTGTTTCTGTGCAAGATAAGGATTCTGAAGATAACGAACGTCAAGAAATTTCAGTAATCATGAAAAATGGTACAAAGATTGGTTTCATTCAGATTGCGGGATTGGTGGCACGACGGATTTATTGCCCTTTGAAACTCGGTGATAAATTAACAGCGGGGCAGATTTTTGGTTTAATTCGGTTTGGCTCTCGGTTGGATGTCTTTTTACCCAAGGGAGTAGAGCCAAAAGTGATTGTCGGCCAAACAACAATTGCAGGCGAAACAGTATTGGCCGATTTAGAAAAATAAGGATTCCATTATGTTAGAATATAATAAAAAGTTGCGTAAAATTTTTCCAAACTCTATTACAATGTTGGCTTTAGCGTTTGGGGTGTCTTCTTTGAATATGGCTTTTTGGGGACATTGGCAAATGGCGATTTTCTTTATTACGCTCTCAGCCTTTTTTGATTTTATGGATGGTAAAATTGCCCGATTGTTGAGGGTTGAATCTAAATTCGGAGCCGAATTGGATTCACTGTCTGATTTTGTTAGTTTTGGTGTTGCTCCTGGTTTTTTAATGTATCAATGGACAATGGATCCTGCTATTCGCTTAGATGCCTTAAGCGGAGCAGTTGTTCGGGCAGATGCGGTTGGGGTGCCCTGGGGATTTGCATTGTTTTTAGCAATGTGTTGTGCAATGCGCTTAGCTCGTTTTAACACAATGCTTGATTCTGAAAAAGAGAAACCTTCTTATTGGAAGCATTTCTTTATGGGGGTTCCAGCACCGGCAGGGGCCGGAATTGCCATTTTGCCATTGATTTTATGGTTAGCAACGGGCGCTCAATTTGACTTTTTCAGATCACCGATTTTGGTGGCACTCTTTTTGGTGTTTTCTGCTATTATGATGGCTAGTCAAATTCCGACGTGGTGTTTGAAACATGTTCATTTATCCAGTAAACATTTGTTGGCATTGCGCATTGTCTTTGTGTTTTTTGTTGCTTCATTGGTTTCTTTTCCATGGATTGTATTAAGCTTGATAGGGCTTTCCTATTTGATTTCCATTCCTGTCGGGATTTATTATTTTGGTAAATTAAAAAAACAAAAGGAGGGTTCTCGCGGATGAAAAAAATTTTACTTATGGCGTTAGCTGGATTGATTGCCTTGCCGGTATTTGCTCAATTGCCGACAGATCCATGGGCTCAAAAAACGGTTCAACAGCAAAAAAAATTGGATCAAGCAAAAGCAAAATCACGTAAAACAGTAAATTTCAGAGGTGAAAATCCTAATAATGTTCCATTACCGAATTATGTCGGGGAAAAAACAACATGGAATACGCCCATGGGGCAGCGTGAAATTGCGCCGGATGTGAATATTACAAATATGCTTTTAATGACGCAGCATTTACGTAACGTCGGTTATCAAATTCCAACAGGATTGGATCAGGTGATTACAAATGCGCCGGCTAATTTGCGCCGGCAGATTTTAGGAGCATTGAATTATATCCAATCTTCTCGGCATCCGGTAGCTGTTGGGGCTGAGGGTATGTCAGACATTTTTGAAAAATATACCGGTTTTTCTATTACGAATTTAATTGAAAACTCTATTCGGATTATTGACGCCAGACGTTAAGAGGAGGCTTTATGCGCTTTATTTCTTTTTTCTTGTCTGTTTTATTGACATTAAGTGTTCATGCACAAACAAATACGGAGGATGCTCGTCCTAAAAATCAAATGAGCGCTATTGATAGGTTGGTTTTAGATTCGGAAATGATGCGTTCTCCGGTGTATACAAAACGAGCTTATAGACGTGCTCAACAATTGGATCGAGCCGTTGAACAAAAACAAGCTGCTTATTTGCAACAACAGAAAAAAGAAAAGCAATTAACCGAGGATGAATTTGAAAAAGAACAAGAAAGATTGAAAAAAATGCGTTTAATGGATTATGGAATGGCAGATGTGGATTTAAAAGCGCAAAGTGCCCAAATCACACAAGATCCTGTTCAGTCTTTTTATGACTTATCTCGAAATGTTAAAACAGGCGGGTATGGTAAAACGGTAGAAGAACTAAAAGCTGAAAAGGCTGCTCGCGCAGAAGCGCAGGCAGCTCAAACAGGTTTAACTCCTGAAGAATATCAAGCTGCTTTAGCAGAGGAAAAAAAACGCTCCAATCCACTGGGGAAAAAAACAATAACTGTTTCGCCAAACGCTTTTAAATAATATGAAATATTTACCAAATGAACAAAATGATTATGCGCCGATTGTAATATTGGTACGCCCTCAATTGGCTGAAAATATGGGGATGGTTGCGCGAGCAATGATGAATTGCGGATTATCGCAATTGAGGATTGTAAATCCAAGAGAATCTCATTTATCTGATAAAGCCATTTCTGCAGCTTCCGGGGCAGGTAGTATTTTAGAGCAAGCTATTGTTTTTGATTCTTTATTAGATGCGTTGGCAGACATCCAATTTTCATTGGCGACTACGGCTCGGATACGGGAAATGGTAAAGCCCGTTTTTACACCGGATTTTGCTCAAAAAGAGTTGGTTCAACATATTCAAGCTGGTCAAAAATGTGCGGTTTTATTCGGTCCGGAACGTACTGGATTAGAAAATGATGATTTAGTGATGATGGATGGGTTAATCAATATTCCATTAAATCCAAAACACACATCATTGAATTTATCACAAGCAGTTCTTTTAATTGGATATGAGTGGTATAAGAGGATGAGTGTTCAGGAGAAACATTTAGAAACAAATGGGGCTTTTGTTGCCACTAAGGAAAAATTGAATCACTTTTTGACTCATTTAGAAGAGATTTTATCTCAAAAAGGGTATTTCCGTTTTCCGGATAAAGAAGAGAGGATGAAACGCAACTTGCGTGATATTTTTACCCGCTCCAGCTTAACCGATTCCGAAATTAAAACACTTTATGGTGTCTTGGATTATTTGAATAAATGATTCAATTTAAAACTGTTGTTCGCGTGTTTTTTCCAATTTAATATCGGGAAAATCTTCTATTGCTTTATTTAAATGCCATGCATTTCGGGTTAAGAAAACGACGGCTCCGTCATGATCATGTGCGATATTAGCTGGATTGGCATCCATAAATTTCTGGACAGCTTCATTTGAACCGCGTACCCAGCGAGCAGTAAAGAAGGTTGTTGGTTCAAAGGTAACAGGGATATCATACTCTGTTCGAATCCGATCGGCTAACACTTCAAATTGTAAAGCTCCGACAACGCCGACAATCCAATCGGTCCCAATAGTTGGTTTGAATACGCTGGCTCCGCCTTCTTCAGCGATTTGTTGTAAAGCTTTTGCCAAATGTTTTGTTTTTAAGGGATCTAATGCGCGTACTTTTTGCAATAACTCGGGTGCAAAGGTGGGGATGCCGGTAAAATGTAGTTTTTCACCTTCGGTCAATCCATCACCGATACGCAAGTTCCCATGATTTGGAATACCTACGATATCTCCGGCATAGGCATCTTCAGCCAATTCGCGATCTTGCGCTAAAAACATCACCGGATTTGGCAAAACGATTTGTTTCCCCTCGCGCACGTGTAATAATTTCATACCGCGTTTGAAATGGCCACTACACAACCGAACAAAAGCAATTCGATCACGATGTTTTGGATCCATATTGGCTTGAATTTTAAATACGAAACAAGATACTTTTTCTTCTGTTGGCTGAATTTCTCGTTCTACAGTTTTTTGTGGGCGCGGGCAGGGAGCAAAATCCGTTAAGGCATCCAATAATTCACGCACACCAAAATTATTAATTGCAGAGCCAAAAAAAACGGGTGTTAAAGTCCCTTCTAAATATGCTTGTTGGCTAAATGGCTGACATAGACCGCGAATCATTTCAACATCTTCACGTAATTTAGAAACTTGATGTTCTGGTAAGACTTGTTCTAACTTAATATCATTTATTCCGGTAATTTGTGCTACTAATTCCGGTAAAGCGGATTTATCAGTATTTTTTTCAAATAAATTTAATTTATCGTTGAGTAAATCAAAACAGCCTTTAAAATCGCGTCCCATCCCGATTGGCCAAACGGCTGGTGTTACATCCAGAGCCAGTGTTTGTTCAATTTCTTCTAATAATGCAAAAGGATCTTGACCGTCTCGATCTAATTTATTGATAAAGGTAATAATGGGAATGTCGCGTAATCGACATACTTCAAATAATTTTTTTGTCTGTTCCTCAATACCTTTTGCGGCATCAATAACCATTACAGCAGAATCAACAGCAGTTAACACGCGGTAGGTGTCTTCCGAGAAATCTTCATGCCCTGGGGTATCCAAAAGATTAAAGGTGCATCCCTTATATTCAAATGTCATAACAGATGAAGCTACGGAGATTCCACGCTCTTGTTCTACCTTCATCCAATCGGAATGTGCACGTCGGCGTTCCCCTTTGGCTTTAACTGCACCCGCTTGTGCGATTGCTCCGCCAAACAGTAATAACTTTTCAGTTAATGTTGTTTTGCCGGCATCAGGGTGAGAGATAATAGCAAATGTGCGTCGTTTAGAAACGATGTTTTTTAAATTTTCTGACATAGGAAATCCTTTATATTCAATATTGCGTTTTTATATCAAAAAAGAAAGAAAATTTCAACATTTTTATTGTGTTTTAAATGGAATCATGCTATATATACCCCCGAAATGCTATAAACAGCGGACGTGGTGGAATGGTAGACACGACGGTCTTAGAAGCCGTTGCCAAAAGCGTGTGGGTTCAAGTCCCTCCGTCCGCACCAAAACTTGTAAAAGGAAAAAATTATGAATGCAAAAAAAACATCTGATTTAAAAAAACATTTTGACATTAAAATTGCAGCCAAAGATTTTGCGGCTAAAATTGAAGAAAAATTGGCTAAAATCGCTCAAGAAGCTAAATTGCCTGGCTTTCGTGCAGGTCATGCACCAAAAGAATTGATTAAATCTAAATATGAAAACGCGGTTAAAGGTGAAGCATTGGATGAATTGATTCAAGCTATGACGGAAAAAACGTTTAAGGATAATAATATTCGTCCGGCTTTGCGTCCAAAGGTAGAAATTAAAAAATTTGAAGATGGAAAAGATATTGAATATACCATTGATGTAGAAGCGTTGCCTGAAATTAAACCGGCTGATATGTCAAAATTATCTATTTCTAAATTAAAAGCTGTTGCAGGAGATAAAGAAGTTGAAGAAGCGATTAATCGACTAGCTCAATCTCGCCGAACAACCGAAGTGATTGATGAAAAACGTCCAACTAAAAAAGGTGATATTGTTGTTATTGATTTTGTCGGTTCTATTGACGGTAAAGAATTTAAAGGCGGAAATGGGAAAAATTATTATTTGGATTTGGGTTCTAACACCTTTATTCCTGGTTTTGAAGATCAATTAATTGGTCATAACATTGGAGATAAAGTAGATGTTAATGTTGTATTTCCAGAAAATTATCATGCTAAAGAATTAGCCGGTCAAAAAGCATTATTTAAAGTGGATTTAAAAGAATTGCGTCGTGTGAAAAATCCAGATATTAATGATGATTTTGCAAAATCTTTCGGATCGGAATCGTTAGAAAAGTTAAAAGAAATGATTGTTGCAGAATTAAATAAAGAATATGATCGTGTTTCTCGGATGCATGCAAAACGTGCTTTATTAGATGTTTTATCCGATACGCATGATTTTGAAGTGCCGGCCGGTATGGTTGATTTGGAATTTGATGCTATTTGGAAACAATTTGAGCAAGCCAAGAAAAACAATCAATTGGATGAAGATGAAAAAACAAAGTCTGAGGACGAACTCAAAAAAGAATATCACGATATTGCGGAACGTCGTGTTCGTTTAGGGTTGTTATTGGCAGAAATTGCTAACCAAAACAAAATCACCTTGACTCAAGAAGATATTTCCGGTGCCATTATTGCGGAGGCGCGACGTTATCCGGGGCAGGAAAAAGTTGTGTTTGAATACTATCAAAAAAATCCGCAAGCATTAGATGCGATTAAAGCGCCTTTGTTTGAGGAAAAAGTGGTGGATTTCCTGTTGGGACAAATCAAATCGGATGAAAAAACGGTTTCTGTGAAGGAATTGTATGATTATAATCCGGATGCAAAAGAAAACAAAAAGAAAAAATAACTCTAAATGGAGCGCAAAATGACAAATTGGACTGACATTTCAATGAATAATCTGGTGCCGACCGTGATTGAACAAACCGGTCGCGGTGAACGGGCATTTGATATTTATTCACGCTTGTTAAAAGAACGAATTGTTTTTTTAACAGGGCAGGTGAATGATGAAGTGGCCAGTCTGATTTGTGCGCAGTTTTTGTTTTTGGAGGCTGAAAATCCTAAAAAGGAAATTTCTTTTTATATTAATTCACCCGGTGGAGTTGTGACATCTGGATTAGCTATTTTAGATACCATGAATTATATCCAATGTCCTGTTTCCACGGTTGTGATGGGGCAGGCAGCCAGTATGGGATCTTTATTGTTGACCTGTGGAACAAAGGGGCGCCGCTTTGCTTTGCCGAATGCACGTGTGATGATTCATCAACCTTCCGGTGGCTTTCAAGGGCAAGCAACGGATATTGAAATTCATGCGCGTGAAATTTTAGCGGTTAAAGCTCGTTTAAATCAAATCTATGTTGAGCAAACGGGCCAACCTTTGGATGTGATTGAAAAGGCGATGGAACGCGATAATTTTATGACGGCACAGGAAGCGAAAAGTTTTGGTTTAATTGATGAAGTAATTACGAAAAAACCAGAATAAGGAGGAATGTAATGGCAAATGAAAACAAAACAGATCAGTTAACTTGCTCATTTTGTAATAAGACGCAAAATGAAGTGCGTAAATTGATTGCAGGAAAATCTATTGTTGGGCCGGATGGTAAGAAGCAAAATGTTTTTATTTGTGATGAATGTATTGAACTTTGTGCAGATATTATTAAAGATGCTGTTAAGCCGGAAGAAAAAAAAGATGGTGCGTTGGTTTTGAAAAAACCAAAGGAAATTCGGGCAATTTTAGATGAATATGTAATTGGTCAGGATGCCGCTAAGAAGGCTTTGTCTGTGGCTGTTTACAATCACTACAAACGTTTAAATTCCAAGGATGCGCAAGATGAAGTTGAGATTTCAAAATCTAATATCCTATTATTAGGGCCGACAGGATCCGGAAAGACGTTGTTGGCACGTACATTAGCTAAAATTTTAGATGTGCCGTTTGCGATTGCTGATGCGACCACTTTAACGGAAGCAGGCTATGTTGGCGAAGATGTTGAAAATGTTGTTTTAAAATTGTTGCAAAATGCTAATTATGATGTAAAAAAGGCTGAACGAGGAATTATTTATATTGATGAAATTGATAAAATTTCTCGTAAATCTGATGGCCCGTCTATTACACGTGATGTATCGGGTGAAGGGGTGCAACAAGCCTTATTAAAATTGATTGAAGGGACTGTTGCTTCTTTGCCGCCTCAAGGTGGGCGTAAACATCCGAATCAAGAGTATATTCAGGTAGATACATCGCATATTTTGTTTATTTGCGGTGGTGCGTTTGACGGATTGGAAAAAGTAATTGAACGGCGAGAAGCCTCTTATTCCGTTGGTTTTGGAGCGGATATTAAAGAAAAGGGAAAAACACAAATTGGTGAACTTTTATCCAAATTGGAACCCAATGATTTACTGAAATATGGTCTCATCCCGGAATTTATTGGACGTTTGCCGGTCATTGTTTCTTTAAATGATTTGGATGAAACTGCGTTGATTGCGATTTTAACTCAGCCTAAAAATTCATTGATAAAGCAGTATCAATCATTGTTTAAAATGGAGGGGGTTCAACTTTCTTTTACGGATGAAGCCCTATCTTTAATTGCTCAAAAAGCAATTAAACGGAAGACCGGTGCCCGAGGTTTACGCTCTATTGTTGAAAATTTATTGATGGATTTAATGTATGAGTTACCTTCCATGACTGGTTTGAAAGAAGTTGTTGTGAATGAAAAAGTGGTTGCTGGAAGCGCAGACCCATTATTTATTTATGAAGATTCTGAAAAAACGGCTGGTTAGTACATATACTTAAAAGGGTATGAAAAAACACGCCTTTGCTCTTGCAAAATAATCTTGCAATGCATATATATGTAATCATTAATGAACAACAAAGGGAATCTTATGACAGAAGAAAAAACATTAAAAGATGGCATTTATCCAGTGCTTGCACTGCGAGATATTGTGATTTATCCTCATGTGATTGCTCCTTTATTTGTGGGGCGCGACAAGTCTATTGCGGCGCTTGAAAATGCAATGGAAAATAATAAACAAGTTTTATTATTGGCGCAAAAAGACGCATTAATTGACACTCCTTATACAGGAGATTTATATAAAGTCGGCACATTGGCAAGTATTTTGCAATTATTAAAATTACCGGATGGGACCGTTAAAATTTTAATAGAAGGGAATGCTCGTGCTCAAGTCGTTGACTTTACTCAGAATAATAATTTTTTTGAAGCACATGCCGAGGTTCTATCTGATACGCAAGTTGATAATGATGCTGAAATTGAAGTTTTGATGCGTTCTGTTTTGGCGCAGTTTGAACATTATGTGCATTTAAATAAGCGAATCGGTCCGGATATTTTAATGGCTGTTAATTCCATTAAAGAAGCGGATAAATTGGCGGATGTGATTGCAACTCATTTAACTTTAAAAATTGAGGATAAGCAAAAATTATTGGAAGTGAATTCGTTGCAAAAACGTTTGGAGATGCTTTTTGCTCTTATGGAAAAAGAAATCAGTGTATTACAGGTAGAACGCAAAATCCGTAAGCGGGTTCAAAATCAGATGAAAAAAGCCAACGAGAATACTATTTAAATGAACAAATGAAAGCTATTCAAAAAGAATTGGGCGATTCCGAAGATGGTGGTGATATTCAAGATTTGCAGGATAAAATTAAAAAATCCGGAATGCCGAAAGAAGTTCGAGAAAAAGCTGAAGGAGAATTAAAAAAACTACAAATGATGGGCCCCATGTCTGCCGAAGCAGGTGTCATTCGTAATTATGTGGACTGGTTGGTTTCTATCCCTTGGAAACAAAAGCAAAATTTACAAACCGATTTAGTGAAAGCGAAACAAATTTTAGATGAAGATCATTATGGATTAGAGAAGGTTAAAGAACGTATTTTAGAATTTTTAGCTGTCCAAAATCGTACACAATCAACCCAAGGTTCTATTTTGTGTTTAGTTGGAGCGCCGGGGGTTGGAAAAACGTCGTTGGGACGTTCTATCGCGCGGGCAACGGGTCGCTCTTTTGTGCGGGCATCTTTAGGTGGTATGCGAGATGAAGCTGAAATTCGAGGTCATCGTCGTACTTATATTGGAGCAATGCCAGGAAAAATCATTCAAGGAATGAAAAAAGCAAAAACAATTAATCCTTTATTTTTATTGGATGAAATTGATAAATTGGGGAATGATTATCGGGGCGATCCATCCTCGGCTTTGTTGGAGGTTTTGGATCCCGAACAAAATAAAAACTTTAATGACCATTATATTGAGGTGGACTATGATTTGTCTCATGTGATGTTTATTACAACGGCTAATACATTAAAAATGCCGCGCCCGTTGTTGGATCGGATGGAAATCATCCATTTGGATGGTTATACCGAAGACGAAAAAGTGAATATCGCGCTTCAACATTTAATTCCGAAACAATTTAAGTTGGCAGGATTAGATGAGAAAGAATTAAAGATAAAGGAAGAAGCATTACGAGATTTAATCCGCTATTATACGCGTGAATCCGGTGTACGTAATTTGGAGCGAGAAATTGCTAACTTAGCTCGAAAAGCTGTGAAAGAATTGCAATTAGGTTCAAAAAAAGCCATTATGATTGATTCTGATAATTTGAAAAAATATGCTGGTGTGCGTAAGTTTAATTTCGGATTAGCTGAAGAAGAAGATCAAATCGGAACCACAACAGGTTTAGCTTGGACAGAGGTTGGGGGAGAAATTTTATCCGTAGAAGCGGTTGTTATGCCGGGAAAAGGAAAAATTATTCAAACTGGTCAATTGGGTGACGTTATGAAAGAATCAGTTGAGGCAGCTTATTCTTTTATTCGTTCTCGTCACATTTTCTTTGGGATTCCTTCGGAAATCTTTGAGAAAAATGATATCCATGTGCATGTGCCGGAGGGCGCTACACCTAAAGATGGCCCATCAGCGGGTATTACAATGATGACCTCTATGGTATCAGCTTTAACGGGGATTCCGGTGAGAAAAGATATTGCCATGACAGGGGAAATTACATTGCGAGGACGTGTTTTACCGATTGGTGGATTGAAGGAAAAAATGTTAGCTGCTTTGCGTGCAGGGATTAAAACCATCTTAATTCCACAAGATAATGTTAAAGATTTGGAAGAAATTCCGGATAATGTGAAACAAGGAATGGAGATTATTCCCGTTTCTTCAGCTGAAGAAGTGGTTAAATATGCTTTAACCAAACCGTTAAAACCGTTAAAATAACGATTCCCCCTTTTATAAGGGGGATTTTTTTATTGCACCTTATATTGAAAATTGCTATAAGAAAGTTTGAAAAAATCATATAAGGCATGGATATAAAAGATAACTTTTTGTTATTTATAAAGTATGCGTTAATCGTTATATTAGTTGTGTTTTTTATATTTAAAGAAAGGAAAAATGAAGTGAAAATTCAGCACAATTTACTAAGGAAAAAAGAGTTTGGTCGAAGTATGGTTGAGATGTTGGGAGTTTTAGCAATTATCGGGGTGTTATCCGTTGGCGGAATTGCTGGATATCGATATGCGATGACACAACATAAACTAAATCAATTATTTTATGATATTGAAATTGAGCGTGTTGCTGCGCTAGAAGAAATGAATAAAGAAAATCCAACCAGTTATGTCTCTGAAACGAAAAATAGTGGAGAATTTATAATGATTCCAAGCTGTTTAAGATGGTCGATGGCTTTGGAAAAATGTTTTGCTTTAAAATTTTACATTAAAGATCCAGATGTTTGTGAAGCTTTTAAAAAACAAGCCCCTGACAATTGGGTGCTAGTCCATCAAAATACTCCTCCGTTCCCTATAAAACAAATTATGTCTTGTGATAATTTACCTACAGAGATTATGATGGGTTTTTCGCGATGAAATTTGAGTGTTTTGATGCGGAATTTATTCTGAGACTACAATGGCTTTTTGTGGGACGTATCCTGTATCGTTAAACGGCATTGAATTTTATCAAAACGAATCGTTTTTAGGCTTTGAAAAATGCTTATTTAAAAGTTTTTTCTATTAAAAAGAGTTTATTTTTTGTCTTAATCAACTTTTAGGTGTTATTTTTAAAAAAAAAGTGAAAAAACAAGCCTTTTTTAAAAAAAGTTTGTTGACAATGGCAGAAAATAGGGGTTAGATAAAAAATGTAAGGTAAAAAATCCATGGAAATGGCAAAAAACCTTAATTATTAACATATATATATGAAGGAGTTTATTATGAACAAACAAGAATTAGTTGATGCAATTGCAAAAAAAGCAGGCTTAACAAAAACAGATGCCTCTAAAGGTTTGGAAGCATTTATTGAAGTTGTTGCTACAGCTTTGAAAAAAGGTGGCGATGTTCGTATCACAAACTTTGGTTCTTTTGTTGTTTCCAGCCGTGCTGCAACAACTGGCCGTAATCCACGCACAGGTGCAAAAATTAAAATTAAAGCATCAAAACAACCAAAATTCCGTGCTGGTAAAGGTCTAAAACAAATTGTTAACAAATAATTTTTGTTGTTGACTTTATTCGAAAAGGATGGTATAAAAAATGCCATCCTTTTTGTTAAGGATGGTTTAGGTGATGGGCGACTAGCTCAGCTGGTTAGAGCACCTCGTTTACACCGAGGGGGTCTGCGGTTCGAATCCGTAGTCGCCTACCAAGAAAAGAATAATAAAATCAAACACTTGTATATGTTTTTACAAGTGTTTTTTTGTAGCAAAATATACAGAACAAAACAAAAACAAACACTGAATAAAGGAAAAATATCTATCAAAAGTTGGGAAAAAGTGGGAATTTTTTTTAACAAAAATATGATAAAATTGATATAAATAAAAAAATATGTAGAAAATTTAATAAAAAGAAAAACGTGGCAACAGTCTACCTTATCTCAAGATGCCACTTGTTCAAACAGAGAGTACTTCCCCACAATACATGCAGTTATATTAACGCCAAATGAGATTGTGTTATCAATAAAAGTTATCTACATATTGCTACCTTAAAAAGGTTGTTTTAAAATTAATTTATCTTTTAATGAAACTCTTTTTTGAATCGGCTTTAGCAATAAAATATGTATAGAAACAAATAATTAATTAAAATACATGCTATAATTCTTCGGCTTTATTGAGCCATTCTTTGGCTTGATCAGCGTGGTGATATCCATCCCCTTCAATTTTTGCCATCATTAATGCAACTTGTTGTGTTAAAGGATAAGCATGTAAATATACATCCAAATTTTCTTTTGCCAAAGCCCATTCACCGATTTTAGTGGCGTAATCGGATAAAGCTAACAAATATAGACCGCCAGACTGATTAGATGAAACAAATTTTTCAATCAGTTTTGTTTGTTTTTTTAAAGGAAGGGTGGATATTGTTTTTTGGAAAGCTTCATACACATCCCAATCCGGTGTTAAATGCCATGCTTTTGACAAAATATCGGGTGCTTTTTTGGGGGCCGCCTTGGCATAGGCTAAAGCCATCAGAGGATTATCAGGCATCAAGCTAAAAGCTTCTTTATATTGCTTGAGTTGGAATAAAATCTCGGCTTTTTTGCGTGTATAAGACTCTCTTTGAATCCATTTTCTTTTAGATAACATTTCTAATGTTTTTAGCGCTTCTTGAGGATTATTTTGCATTAATTGTAAATTTAATAGTTCATTAAAAATCCATGAAACATTTGGATATTCTTTTGCAGCACTATCTAAAAGTTTTTCTTGAAGATTTAAATCGCCTTGTGCTTGCGCTTCTTGGATTAAGCCACGAAAACCGGCTAATTTTGTTTGCGGGTATTGCAACAGTTGTTCAAAAACCTCATGAGAAGGATGGAAAAGTGCTTCAACCAACAAAGGGTCAAGTGTATCTTTTTGGCAAAATGTTTTTTTTAGCTTTAAAATTTGATCTTGATGTGTGTCATCTTGATCCAAAACAGTAGTCAAAATCAATTGCCAGAAATTTGTTTTTTGATGCGCGTTTTTTAATGTTTGATGTGTGCGATAATTTTGAAGCCAATGCCATGGTTTTTTGAATAAACGTAATATATAAAATAAAATAAGCAAGAAGGCAATTAATAAAAGAGCCGACAGAGAAATTTCAAATCCGAAAGCAGAAATATGCATCATCCATAAACCGTTGGCACTAAAATAAAGACCAATAATAATTAAAGTAATAGTTAAAAGAAATTTCCACATCTTAAACTCCTGTTTTTAAAATCAAATCGTCCAACATTTTTTTTGCTTCAATATATTGTTCTGCATATTGAATATAAGGATGCATTTCTTTCTGGCTTAATGGCGGTAATTGTTGTAATAGCCGAAGTGTTTCTTCAATTTGTTTATCTTCTAAAGCTAATTGAGCATGATCTAGAATATTTTCCACCCGTTCTTCTGCCGGACTTAGATTCCGCACTTGAACAAGAGAGAGGAAAAAGCTCTTCATATATCCTTTCCAGGAAGGATCTAATTCCCGATAAAATACACGTAAGGCCTTGGTTTTATTTTGTTGAAAAATGCTTTCTAATTCGCTATAAACTGGCTTTGTTTGAAGACAAAAACTGGATAAAGCAGCAGCAATTTTTTGAGCTTCAGTAGGTTGAACACTCCCCATCGCTTGTTGGAAAGAATGCGTGCAAGAGCGTCCTAACATAAAATCATCGCGTAAAGCAATTAACAAAGCATGTGTTTGTGTTGATTGTTTAGAAAGTTCTTGTGTTCGTGATTGTTCTTCTTCTGATGGAGTATCCATAGAAGAATTATCCGATGACTTAGGATTGATTGATGTAAGATTTAAAGGCTGTGTATGGTTAATATCAATCTCATTATCCAACGGGTTAATGTTCATTTCTGTGGAGGGTGAGGAGGAAAGGGGCGTATTTTCCACAGACTCTATTAGGGATATATTTGTTTTCTCTGGTTCTTCAGGAAGTATAGAAGCAGGTTGGTTTTGCTCTAAAACAGGGACTAAAGACATTAAGGGTTCTTGTGTTCCCGACATATGAGGTTGTTGTGTGGGAATAGAAGATAAGTTTTTTGTTTCCACATTTTTTATTTTTTGAATAAGAGAAAATGTTTGGTTTTGCGCTTCCTCATCTTTTAAATAAAAAAATATAATTCCACATGCTGCAATTAAAAGAAAAAAAATGAAAAACAAGCGTTTTCCTTTTGAGGGAAATGTGGGATTTTTTTTGGCCGTTGAATCTGACATGTTTAACTCCTTTATTATAAACAGTATAGGTATTTTTAAGAGAAAAAATCAAGCAAATTTCTTTTGTATCCAATCTGTTATTAAAAAAAGATTGTTTTTTAAGCGGAATATGCTAAAATAACCGCTATGACGACAGTTTCTGATGTAGATATTTTGCAAATTCCTCTTTATGTCTTGGTTCAACGTATTTTGAGCCGAAGTGATTTAACTTTTGGCCAAATTACGCAAGCATTTTCTGCTATTAAAGATGAAAAAGATCCTTTAACATTACGTGAAAAATTGATTTCTTTTGCTCTAAATTCGAAAGTAAAAAAAAGACGTTTGATACCTGTGGTTGCTCAAAAACAAGATTTAGAGTTAAAGAAAATGGCTCTGAATGTTTTACACTCCGATTTTCATCCTGATGTTTTTAAAACAAAAGCGTCTATTTCTTTCTATTGGCTTTTGCATCATTTGTCCTATCCAGAAAAACGAAAAGGACAATGTCCGTTTTTTGAAAAGGGGCCTTCTTTTTATTCATTCGCTCAATTTTTGGAGCAAGTTCAGAAAAGTTATGAAAAGCAGGAAGCAGCAAAAGAACATAAGCGTTTAATGCGTTTGCTGGATCGCAAGATTCCACGACCGCGTGAGCGGTAGGATTCTGTATTTTATGTTTGTTTTAACTTATTTTATCAATTTGGTTTTTTAGGAGATTATATCATGACTTTACAAAATACGCGGGAATCAAATTATCCGGAATGGTTCCAAAATGTTATTCAAGCTGCAGATATGGCCGAGATTTCAGCTTCTCCCGGGTGTATGGTAATTAAACCTTGGGGATATGGCATCTGGGAACGTATTCAACGTTTATTAGATGAAAAAATCAAAGAAACAGAGCATGAAAATTGCTATTTTCCGATTTTTATTCCACTTTCATTCTTTAAAAAAGAAGCTGAACATGTTGAAGGATTTGCAAAAGAAATGGCGGTTGTGACACATTCTCGGTTGGTGAATCAAGAGGGTGAATTGGTTCCTGATGGTAAATTGGAAGAACCATTGATTGTGCGACCGACTTCCGAAACCATTATTGCGGATTCTTTTTCAAAATGGATTAAGTCCTATCGGGATTTACCGGTTTTGATTAACCAATGGGCTAATGTTGTGCGTTGGGAAATGCGTCCGCGTATTTTCTTAAGAACGCGTGAATTTTTATGGCAAGAAGGACATACCGCTCATGAAACATTAGATGAGGCCGAAGCTGAAGCTAAAAAAATGTTAAATGTTTATATTGATTTAGCTGAGAATTGCTTGGCAATGCCGGTTGTTTCCGGACAAAAACCGTCTCATGAAAAATTTGCAGGTGCCGTTAATACCTATACCGTTGAACCGATGATGCAGGATGGACGTGCATTGCAGGCCGGCACCTCTCATAATTTGGGGGATAATTTTGCAAAATCAGCTCATATTCAGTTTCAGGGACGTGACGGAAAATTGCATCATGCATTTACAGCTTCTTGGGGTGTTTCAACACGTTTGATCGGCGGAGTTATTATGTCGCATGCTGATGATGAAGGAATGGTTGTGCCTCCGGTTATTGCACCGCATCAAGTGGTTATTGTCCCTCTTTACAAGGATGAATCCAAACGAGAAGCGGTTGCAGCTTATGCTGAAAAACTGCGCACCGAATTGGCAGCCAAAACAGCTTTTGGTGAAAAAGTACGTGTGCGTTTGGATAATCGCTCAAAGGAATCTGTGGATAAAATGTGGGAATGGACGCGTAAAGGTGTTCCTCTGATTATTGAAGTTGGGCCGCGAGATTTGGAAAAAAACGCCTTAATGATTCGGCAACGGATTGATATAAATACAGATTCATGGAAATCTTTTGTCGGATTTGATGAATTTGTGGCATCAGTCGGGCAACGATTGGAATCTATTCAATCTCAAATGTTTAATCAAGCAAAAAAGCGTTTGCAAGATAACATTGTGATGACGATTAAAACGCCGGCAGAATTAGAAAAATACTTTTCTAATCAAAATGTATGGGTTGAAGGAAGTAAGCCAAAAGTTTCTTTTGTGCGTGGTAAATGGTGTGGCGATGATGCGGCAACGGTGGATAAATTGAAAGAAATGAAAATCACAATTCGTTGTATTCCATTTGATCAATCCGGGACCGAAGGAATTTGCTTGATTACAGGTCGTCCCGCGACATTGGATGTAATTTACGCAAGAACATATTAAATAAGCATTTATTTAAAACTCCCCCTTGTTGTTAAATAGGGGGATGTTTTAAATATAAAAAAATAATCAAAAATTTTATTTTATGAAAAAATTGTTGCATGTTTCAATTTTAAATTGTAATCTTTTTGTATTGTATATTTAAGATTGAATTAGGCTCTGTTTATGTGGAAATTTTTTATTCGAGTAATTAGTTGTTTTATTTTAAATAAAGAGAAGCGAAAAGCTTTTAGAAAAGCATATTTATATCCGGGTATTTTTATTAATAAAGGTATTGATAATCAGCTTTTAATTTTTAAAAATGGAAGATGGATTTCGGTAAAAAAAGTGCCAGGAGCCGAAATTGCCATTACGGGGGATCATAATCGTATTGAAATTGGAGAAAATTCTTACTTTAAAAATGCAAAAATTGAAATTTCTCATACAAATTATGCACATGTTAAAATAGGATCAAATTGCCAATTGGATAATTTTCTTATCCATTTTTCCAAAGGGGAAAACCAGACTTTTTCAATCGGAGATTATTCTTCAACAGGTGGTATTTCCATTATGTTGCCATCACACACATCTTGTTATATTGGGAATAATTGTATGTTTTCAAAAGATATTTGCATATGGGCTGGTGATGGTCATACGCTTTTTAATTATAAAACGGGAAATGTTTTGAATAAAAAAGAATACACAATTCGGATAGGAAATTATTGTTGGGTTGGTTGGGGAACAGCTCTACTTAAAAATACTGTTTTACCGGATTATACAATTGTTGGAATGCAATCGGTTGTGACGAAAAAATTTACTCAAAAATATACGGTTCTTGCCGGTAATCCGGCTAAAATCATTAAAAAAGATGTTGCGTGGGATAGAGCTGATCCATATGAATTTAACGTAAAAAGCCTTTAACTCTACAAAAGTCTATTTCTCTTTACTTTTATTAAAAAGTTCCATATATCCTTCTTAGGTTTTGCTTTAAAGGGGGAAATTCTTATGAAATATATTTTATTAGGCACTGTTTTTTCTTGCATTTTGTGGACCATGCCGGTTTTAGCGGATAATGCGGATATAACAAACTCATCGGATGTGCAAACAACAGTGAGTACACATAAAAAAATACAAGCTCGTTTAAAGCATGATGTGTTTCGCCATACATTGGCAGAAGCAGATTCTTTACCGTCTAAATATGCTGATTTTAAAAACTGGTTGACGGATAAAACTGGGCTTTCTTATTCATTAACAGCCTCATTTATGCCGCAACGCGGAGCGCCGAATGGAAAGGGAACGGCATGGCAATCACAATACTACGGCTCAGCTAATTGGGATATGTTTCAATCTGAAAAATTTGGTTCCTTGTCCGCTCAAGCAGCTTATACCTTGGTGCGTAATTGGGGAAAAAGCGGTAATGATATCGCTAATCGGATAGGCGTTATTACATCTATCAATGATTATCCAACAAATTCCAATACATTTGATCAATTGTCATTAACTTATCAATTTCCTGAACAATTAAAATGGTTGTCCGTAACATTGGGACAATTTCCGATGTATAATTTTGATGGAACGGCGTATGACAGCAATCAGCAAATTAATTTTATCAACTATGCGCTTTCTCAAAATGCCTCATCGGCTTATTCCACAGCAAGTTTAGGGGGATATTTAACTATTTCCCCAAATGAAGAATGGTCTGTATCAGCTGGGTTTCAAGATGCCTATAACATCACAGGAACAGCAATCAGCACATCGCACTTTGATAAGAAAAAATATACCTCGTTCGGTAGTATCAGTTATACACCAACCATTAAAGAATGGGGTAGCGGTGAATATAGCGTTATGATTTATTATCAACCTTCCGTGCCGGCACAACCGAATAACACCATTGGTTGGAGTTTGAATGCGATGCAAAACTTTGGTAAGGTCGGTTTATTTGCTCGTGTGAATGGAGCCAGTAATTCTCCGGAAACGATTAAACAATCCTATGTTTTGGGCGGTGTTTATAATAATCCTCTTAATCGGAATGCATTGGATCAAATCGGTTTAGCTGTTGCCGTCAATAAATTGAATAAAGGGGTGAATGGAGAAGGGACACGTTCTGTTGAAAATGTATTTGAAGCTTATTGGGCATGGGGTATTTCTAACTTCTTGACAATTACGCCGGATATTCAATTCTATATCAATCCGGGAGATAACCAAAAAGTTCACACTGCAACAGTGGCGTCTTTACGGGCAACGGTGATGTTCTGATGCTGGATCGTATTATTCAAATTATTGGGCTTATCTTCTTCGCTTTTGCCGTTTATTTGATTGGTAAAGAAGTAGATCGTATTGGCGCTGTTCATTTATGGCACTTGATTATTTCAACCCCTTGGTGGGTTGTGGTATTGGTTTTCTTCTTTACCTTTTTGGATTATATCGCTTTATTCGGATATGATTGGCTTTCCTTAGAATATGTGAAACGGAAAATTTCAATCAAAGAAATTGTTAAAGCCTCCAGTATCGGTTTTGCAATCAGTAATACCACAGGCCACGCTTATGCAGCCGGAGGATCCGTCCGATATTTGTTTTATACCCCGCTGGGATTATCTCATATTGAAATCGTAAAAATTATTGCTTTTGAATCCATCACTATTTTAATGGGGATGGCATTGGCCTATGTGGTTGCAATAGGCGCTTCATATTTGAATCCGGCATTGGATGGATATGCTTATTTACCTTATTTAAAGTGGAGTGCATTAGCTGTTGTCCTTGCGATTTTACTCTATTATTGGATTTTCGTGCGCTCTCAAAAAGTTTTTCATGTTGCCGCAGTTGATATTCAAACACCTTCCTTGTTGATGACAAGTAAACAATTTTTTGTTGGTTTTATGGATAATTTGATGGTCTGCCTTGTGTTTTATGCAGCTTTACGTTATCACATGGATGCTGATTTTATTACTGTTTTTATTGTATTTATTGTAGCTCAAACAATTGCGATTACAACACAAGTTCCCGGTGGTGTTGGTGTGTTTGAAGGTCTTTTCCTCTTTTTATTCCCACATGCGATAGAGCATCGACCGGCGGTTTTAGCTTCTTTAGCGATTTATCGGGTTTTATACTTTTTCGTTCCATTTTTTTTGGCCGGTTTGTATTTGATTGCCCTAAAAGGACTAAATTATATAAAAATAGCCTCAAAACCTGAACGAAAGTCGTAAAGAATCTCTCTTGTTTTTTGAAATAAAGGCATTATATCAACTATTGGTTGCAATTTTGCACTTTAATAAAAAAAATAGGAGGAAATTATGGAAGTAGGAACAAGATATCCAACACTCGCATTTCATACAGGTGGGGCAGGACAATCAGAAGATGGAATTCCACCACAACCATTTGAAACATTTTGTTATGATAGCGCTTTATTGGAAGCAAAAATTCAAGATTTTAACGTTGTACCTTATACATCTGTTTTGCCAGCGGAATTATTCGGTAATATCGTACCGGTTGATTCGGTGAAAGATCAATTTAAGCATGGAGCTGTTTTGGAAGTTATTATTGCAGGAAACGGCGCTAGAAGTGTTGATCATAAAGCGATTGCGACAGGTGTAGGCATTGTTTGGGGAAAAGATAAGAAAACCGGTAAGTTGATTGGCGGTTGGGCTGCTGAGTATGTTGAATACTTTGACACATTCATTGATGATGATATTGCCAAAGCTCATGCTGAAATGTGGCTGACAAAATCATTAAATCATGAATTGGATATTCGGGGTGTGGAAAAACATTCTGATTTCCAATTTTTCCATAACTTTGTCAATATTAAACAAGCTTTTGGTTATTCTTTGACAGCTTTGGGCTTTTTAAATTTTGAATATGCTCCGGTTGCCAAACCGAAAAAATAAATATTCCGGCAAAGGGGAACTTTCCTCTTTGCCTCTTTTAAACAAAGAGGTGGAAAATGTCACAACAAAAAAAACAACAAATGAGCACCGCCGGTAAACTCGGTGTTTTTGGGCTTGCTGGTATTGTTGTCAGCTCTATGATTGGCGGAGGGATTTTTTCTCTGCCTCAAAACATGGCTCAAAGCGCAGCGGTAGGGGCTGTTATTTTGGCATGGATTATTACCGGTTTTGGTATGTATTTCATTGCCAATACATTTCGCATTTTATCCGATGCAAAACCGGATTTAACATCGGGTATTTATATGTATGCACGATCCGGATTTGGTCCATATATGGGATTTAATATCGGATGGAGTTATTGGTTATGTCAGATTTTTGGAAATGTCGGATATGCAGTTATTACAATGGATGCATTTAATTATTTCTTTCCGGGAGTTTTTACTGGAGGAAATAATTTATATTCTATTATAGGCGGTTCTTTTCTGATATGGTTTTTTAATTTTCTTGTTTTAAGAGGAGTTCAACAAGCAACATTAATTAACTTAGTTGTTACCATCGCAAAAATTGTTCCATTAGTCTTATTTATTATCATTGTTGGAGCTGTCTTTAACATGGATAAATTTGATTTTGATTTCTGGGGTAATATGGCATCTGATAAATTAGGCAATGTTGGCTTACAAATCAAAAACACCATGTTGGTAACGCTCTGGGCATTTATCGGTATTGAAGGTGCTGTTGTCCTTTCCGGACGAGCGGAAAAACAATCATATGTTGGTAGGGCAACTTTAATAGGATATTTAGGGTGTTTAGCAATTTATGTCTTATTATCTGTTTTACCATTTGGTTATATGTCTCGTGCAGAATTAGCAAATATTGCTAACCCCTCTACAGCTGGTGTTTTAGAGCATATTGTTGGTTCATGGGGTGCATGGTTAATGAATGTTGGTGTTGTTATTGCTATTTTAGCTAGTTGGCTTTCATGGACTATGATTGTCGCAGAAATGCCTTATGCAATGGCTAAAAATGGAACATTTCCTAAATTTTTTGGTCGGGAAAATAAAGCTGGTTCTCCAAGTACATCTTTATGGATTACAAGTGCTTTGATGCAATTAGCAATGCTTATGGTTTATTTTGCCAGTAATGCCTGGAACACTATGCTTTCCATTACGGGAGTGATGGTGTTGCCGGCTTATTTCATGTCCTGCTTGTATTTATGGAAGTTATGTGAAGATCATGAATTTCCGAATAACATTGGTGTCAGTCGCTTTAGTGCGTTGATGACCGGTGTTTTGGGAACAGTCTATGCTATTTGGTTGATTTATGCAGCCGGATTGCAATATTTGTTAATGGCTGTGATTTTCATTGCATTGGGATTACCTTTCTACATTTGGGCTCGGAAAGACACACCTTCCAAAGAGCCGATTTTATCGGATCCCGAAAGAGCAATGGCTGTCTTTTTAGTTGCGACAGCATTGGTGGCTATTTATGCCTTTGCTCGTGGTTTAATTCAGCTTTAGATTATCCGGTTTAAGAAAATCCCCTGAAAACAGGGGATTTTTTAATAAATTGGTTTTAATGTAATGAAGGTGATTTCGCTGTCAGATCCTAAACGCATTTGAGGGCCCCATTGTCCGGCACCTCGTGTGATATATAATGGAGCTGGTGTTTTTTCATATAAACCGGATAAATAGCCATTCCCCAACCAAACCAAGATATGGAATGGAAAAATTTGACCTCCATGTGTGTGTCCAGAAATTTGTAAATCTATTTGATTCGGTTGAACGTGATTAATAAAGGGTGGATTATGAGAAAGTAAGATGCGATATTGTTCCGGTAACGCATTTTCCAATACTTTATCTAATTGAATTGTTTTACGTGTAAAACGTTCATAGGATTTATTATCTGGAATACCGGCAATAAACAAATCCGGAGAAACAGAGCGTCCTGTTTGGGTTAATTCCGTGAATCCCAATTTTTGAAAAGCGTCTGAAGATTGAGCTAATCCAATATAAAATTCATGGTTTCCATGCGAAACAAATACTCCTAAAGGAGCTTTTAAGTTTTTTAAAATTGATAAATGTTTTTGAAGCATTGATGTGTCATCATCAATAATATCTCCCGGTAAAACAATAATATCCGGTTTTAAAGCGTTTGTTTTATCTACAATACCTTGCAATTTTTTTAAAGACAGAGTGCGATTTAAATGTAAATCACTTAAAACGGCAATTGTTTTTTCACTTTTTATTTTATCTGAAAAAAGGGTAAGATATTCAACGTTTGGAACTTTAATTCCATTATATAAAGCCAATCCGGAAAAGGTAAAGACTAATAGGCCTAATCCCATGTTTGCCCAAAAAAGCGCTTTTAAATTAAAAGGCGAAAGCATAGGGAAGTTTTTTGAAAGCGCCGGAATCAGTTGATAGCTTATAATCCAAATAAAATCACGTAGCAATAAACCGACAAAAAACAAAAAAGCACTGATAAATAAAAAATACATCGTATATGTATAGAAGTTGAACCAAAATCCATGCCATTCACGACCGTGTGTATTTACTAAAAACGGAGCACTCCACATAAAGAAGATAATCATAGCGGTCAACATTTTATAAACAAATGACACAGGATAAGGTGCGATTAAACGCATTGTCATCATGGATGAGGCACAAATAGCAATCATTAAAATAATTAATCCGAACATGTTTTCTCCTTATTTTAAAGCATCATAAGCGCGTTTTATTTCCTGAATATCCTGCCACATTAACCATTTTGGGCTTCCTACCGCTTTAGATTGATTTCGTAATAAATAAGAAGGGTGAAAAATAGGCATCATTTTAGAGCCATAAGGACCGTCAAACCATTTCCCTCTCACTTTTGTAATTCCCAAAGGTGTATCGATAAAAGAAGTTAACGCCACACGGCCGCACAATAAAATTAAGCGTGGTTTTAAAAGATCAATTTGGCGGTTTAAGTAGTCACGACAGGCCGCTTTTTCATCCGGTAACGGATCCCGATTGTTAGGGGGGCGACATTTCAAAGTGTTGCAGATATACACATCTTTTTCACGAGATAAGCCGACAGATTCAAAAATTTTATCCAATAATTGACCGGCGCGTCCGACAAAGGGTTTTCCTGTTTGGTCTTCATTAAAACCGGGTGCTTCTCCAATAAGCATCAACTTTGAATTAATAGCGCCGTCTGAAAAAACAATGTTTGTTCGGCTTTTCCATAAGGAACATTTTTGACAGGACAGGCATTCATTTTTAATTGATTCTAACTCATCTTCAATCATTTATTTCCTCTTTAAATAACTCAAAAAGTGTATGTAGATTTATTTTAAAAGTCAAATCAATTTTGGTCTGTTTTTTTTGAATAAAAAACTTATATAAATAAGGGAGGGTAAAAATGATTGTAACTGTTCATGATAAAATGCAAAAAGGATATTCTTATGAAACAGTTGAGCCGGAAGGAAAACATTTTGATAATTTTTTTCAACCACAATTAACACCATTTGAAATGCTAGAATTAGGGGTTTTTGAGGGAAAGTATTTGAATGATTGTCAAGACGAATTTCCTTGTCGTTGGTTTCAATCGGCAAAATTATCTATGACTTCGGATATAAATTGTAATTATTTTAAATTAAAAGCACGAATGTCATTGCCTCAATGGCGAGAGAAAGGATGGATTTATGGACCGGATCCGAGAGGGTGGTTTCAGTGGTATTGTCGCTATTATTTAGGACGTCGATTACCTGAAATTGATAAAATTCAAATTAAACGGTGGCGATTGTTTCGGCGTCATCTTGTTCAAATAGAAAAGAATTGTCCCATTTTGGATTTTCAATGTCGGCCAAAACAACGTCAAGCTTTATTGCAATGGGCTTATAATCCATTTATTTAAAGTGTCCGTTTAACGTCGTGTGTTTAAATAAAATTCACCACCAATAGCTTTGTAAAATGTTGTGATATTTTGGTAAAGAGCGCCATTTGAGTTAATCATATCTGTCTGTGCGCTGATACGTCTTTCTTCTGCATCTAAAACCATACTGTATTCAATCAATCCACTCTGATATTTATCGCGTGTTAATTGAGCAGCTTGATTCATTTTTTGATAAGCGTGCGTTAGATAAATGTTTCGTTTTATTTCTTTATCAATGGAGACTAAAGCATTTTTGATTTCTTGTGCAGCAGTTAAAATACTTTGTTCATAAGCAATCAATTGTTCTTCTTTTAGAGATTTTTGCAATTGCACATTATTATATAAGGCTCCGAAATGAAGAATTGGAGTTGTTAGTTGAGGTACATAGCTATAAGAATAACTGTTGTGATTGAATAATTTGGGAAATTTCAATGCTTCAAATCCCAGCATGCCGGATAAATTGACAGATGGGAACAATTCGGCAATAGCAGCTCCGATTAAGGCATTTTGAGCAATTAACTGTTCTTCTTGAACACGCACATCTGGTCTTTGACGAATAATATCGGCCGGTAGTTCATATAATTTGTCAACTTTATATTGAAAGGGTTGTTGAATTAAATTTTTTTTATTTTGAGCTAAAATTTTGTTTAAACTGCCGGGTAGTTCTCCCACCAATAAAGCCAAAGCATTTTGAAAACTGACTTGTTGGTATTCCAGTTGTGGAATGCTGGCTTTTGTTGTTTCCAGCTGATAACGTGCTTGATCTAAATTGATTTCATTAGTTAAACCGGTTTCGTATTTATCTTTGGTTAATTGATAAATATCCTTTTGAATTTGAACATTTTTTTTGGCTTCTTTTAGTAATTCTTCCGTTGTACGTAATTGAATATAATTGCTTGTGATTTCGGCAATTAAAGAAACATAAACATTTTTTAAATTTTCAATGCTGGCGCTTTCATTGGCTTGTGCCGATTCAATGCGTCGTCTGGTTCCGCCAAAAATATCAATTTCCCAATTCATATCAAGGCCAGCCATATAATAATCTTCTTCCACCATATAGCCCATATTTTTACTTTCATTGACATAATTATATTTAGCAGCAGCATCCAGTGTCGGTAGAAGAGAAGTCTCTTGAATGCGCAAGCTTTCTCGACTTTGGCGTAATTTTATTAAAGCACTGCGTAATGTCGGAGCGTTTTGAATGCCTTTTTTTAACAAAACATTTAATGTCGGATCATTCAATTCTAATGGATGGAAAGGGACTTTTTGCATATTTTGAACAGGCTTTAATTCTAAAGATTGTTCCACTTGCTTTTGAGTGAAAAAAACAGGTTGTTGATAATCCGGTCCTAGCATGCAAGCGCTCAGACAGAAGAAGGCGGAGAGAAGTAAACTAGAGCGATAATTCATTTTTTCCTCCGTTTTTGTAAAGCATATTTTGGCGATTTTTTTGGAGCCGGATGAGAAATAATTGTATCAAAGATACTAAAAAGAGCAGGCACAAATAAGACTCCGATTAAAGTCGCAGCAATCATTCCAAAGAAAACGGTTGTCCCTATGGAAATTTGACTGGCGGCGCCCGCACCGGAGGCAAAAATCATGGGCATGACTCCTAAAATGAAGGTCAATGCCGTCATCAAAACTGCTCGATACCGCTCACTGGCTCCTTTTAAAGCGGCACTTAAAATATCCATTCCCTGACGGCGATAGGTTATGATAAATTGAACAATTAAAATGGCATTTTTACTGGCCAGTCCAATCAAAAGAACAATTCCCAGTTGGGCGTAAATGCTGAGCGGTAGATTCATCAATTTTAAGCCAAGTAATGCTCCTGAAATGGCAAAAATGTTAGTAAAGATAACTGATAAGGGAATTATCCAACTTTCATACAGAGCAACTAAAAACAGATAGCTGAATATAAAGGCAAAGGCAATTAAAAGAAAAGCCAATCCCGTTGTTTCAACTTCTTGCAAACTGAGTCCTGTCCAAGAAATACCAAATTGATTTCCCAGTTTTTCCATTAATTTTTCGGTTTGATTAATGCCCGTTCCTGTGCTGATACCGGTTCCTGTTTGTGCAGTGACGGCAGCGGAAAGATATTGATTGAAGCGGTAAATAATTTTGGGAGAAAGAGTTGTTTTAAAACTGATGAAATCTTTAATTTGAACGGGTTTCCCTTCATCATTTAATACATATAATGCATCAATGTTTTCAATGTCTTTTCTGTAGGGATAATCCGCTTGCACAATTACTTTGTTAATTTGGCCGGCTACCGTGATATTATTGACATAACGTGATCCCAAATTATTTTGTAAAACCTCAAATAAGTTGGAAAGCGGTATGTTATAAAATTCAAGCTTTGTGCGATCTATATCTAAATATAAATGTGGTGTTTTAGCCGTAAATGTGCTGAAAGCATAGGCGAATGTTTTATCTTGATTCATCATCATCAATAATTTTTCCAACGTGTTATATAATTCAATTGGAGTTGTGTTATTGTTAATGGCATTTAATTGAAAGGATAATCCGTTGCTGGTTCCAACACCTGGAATTGCTGGCATAGAAAAGAATTCAATGTTGGCATAAGGATCATGTGCGAACAGTTCTGATAATTTATCGTTAATGGCGGTTAAGGATAATGTTTTGGATTTTCTTTCATTCCATGGTTTTAAACCAATAACGCCCATTCCGATGTTTTCCCCACCGGCACTTAATAAACTGTTTCCGGCAATACCAATGAAGTATTTAATACCCGGTACCTGTAAAATTTTATCCGACATTTGTTCCAGTGTCTGAGTAGTTTGATTGATAGTCGCTGTATCCGGTAGTTCCACATTAACCAATAAAACCCCTTGATCTTCTTCTGGGATAAAGGAGGAGGGGATTATTTTAAATCCAATGATAATGGTTCCTATGATAAATAATCCAACAAGAAGCGTTGGTATTAAATTTAAACAAAACCAGCGCACGACGGATAAATAAAATTTGGTTAATTTATTCAGTCCTTGATTGAACCAATAAAAAACAGATTTCTGATTTTTATTTGATTGAGAAGATTTTTGTTCTTTTTTTAAGAAGATAGCGCATAGAGCAGGGCTTAAAGTTAATGCATTGATTGCCGAAAAAACAATCGCGGTTGCAATTGTAACGGCAAATTGTTGATAAATTTTTCCTGTGATACCGGGCATTAAAGCGACGGGGATAAAAATAGATAATAAAACCAATGTTGTTGCGATAATGGAACTGCCAATATCTTTCATGGCTTGAATGCTGGCAGGGATTGCTTTCATTTTGTTATATTTCATGAGATATTGAACGCGTTCAACAACAATAATGGCATCATCCACAACCAATCCGATGGCTAAAATCATGGCAAATAAAGTCAGAATGTTGATGTCAAACCCAAGTGCGTAAATAACCATAAAGGTAGCGATTAAAGAAACAGGGATTGTAATCATGGGAATAAAAGTTGTATGCGCGTTTTGTAAGAATAAGAACACAACCAAAATTACCAATCCGAATGTGATAGTCAAAGTAGATAAAATTCCCGTAATGGAAGCATGTACAAAAGCTGTTGAGTCATATGCAATTTGAAACTCAATATCATCCGGAAAAGACTTTTTAAGCTTTGTCATTTCTGCACGCAAGTTTTTCATAATGGTTAAGGAGTTGGAATCAGGTGTTTGATTGAGTTCCATAATCACAGCCGGTCGCCCATTATATTGAGCCGATAACTGATAATTATCTGCACCGATTTCAATGCGAGCAACGTCTTTTAAGCGTACAACACCACCGCTTGTGGTGGCTGATATAACAATATTTTCAAATTGCTCGGTTGTGGATAAAAGCCCTGTTGTTGTTAAAGCTAAAACCATATTATTTGTAGGTGGGGTCGGTGCACTGCCGATACTGCCGATAGCTGCTTGATTGTTTTGAGATTCAATAGCCTTGATAATTGTATCTGCAGATAATCCTAATGCAGTTATTTTTTCAGGATTCATCCAAATGCGAATGCTGTTTTGTGGACCAAAAATGGAAACGGCACTGATTCCCGGAATGCGTTCTAACGGATTTTGGATGTTGGTATAGGCAAAATTGCTGAGATATAAGTTATCGTAAGTTCCGCCGGGTGATTCTAAAACCAAAAAGGCCAACATGTTAGCAGATTGAGTTTTAACAGATAATCCTTCTTGTGTTACAATATCAGGTAAAATGGCTTTTACCTGATCCAATCTATTTTCAACTTTGACTTGAGCAATATCTGGATCAACACCAATGTTGAAAGTAATGGTTAATTGGTAAGTTCCGCTGTCGTTAGATGTAGAGGACATATAAAGCATGCCTTCAATTCCGTTGATTTGATTTTCAATAGGAACTGCAACAGTATCTACTAAAACTTGTGCGTTCGCACCGGGATAGTTTGCTTCAACAATGATTTGAGGAGGAGTGATTTGTGGATATTGAGAAATGGGCAAGATAAACCCGGCAATCGTTCCGATTAAAACCATTAGAACAGCAATAACGCCAGAAAAACGGGGATGTGTGATAAAAAAACTTGAAAGATTCATACCGTTTTCCTTTATTCTTTTTGATTAACGAAAGGTTTCGCGGGCTTTCCGATTTCAACGGATGAAACTTGTTCGGTAATCACTTGGTCTCCGGCTTTTAACCCGTTTGGAATATAAAATTGATTTTGAACGCTTTGTCCTAACTCAATTGCTTTTTTCACAATTATTTCGTTTTCCAATAAATAAATAAAATTGCCGTTTTCTTCCATGGAAACCCAATTTTTATTCACAGTCAAAGCATTTGGAATGCGTTGTTCAAATAAAACAAGAACATAAGCATTTGGCAACAGTGTTCTGTTTGGATTATCAAAATCAGCATAAAGTGTGATGGAGGAAGCAGATTCATTCACTTTATTATCTGAAAAGCGGATATTACCGTCTTGTTCAAAAATAACCTGATCTGCCAGCATCAATTTCATTTTTCCTTTTTTGAAAAAATTGATATCTGATTGCATTTTTAAAAAATCTTTTTCCGGAATAGTAAATGCCACCCGAATAGGATTATATTGCAAAACATAAGCCAGTGAATTTCCTTGTGGTGAAACATATTCTCCGGGTGTTGCACTGATGTTGCCGACAATACCGTCAATGCTGGCCTTAATTGTAGTATATTCATAATTTACATTTGCCAATTTTAAATTGGCTTCAGCGCTTTTTAAATCAGCTTTAGCGGATAGATAATTTGTTTGCGCGTTATCCAATTCTGTTTGAGAAATGGCTTTAGAGGAGGTTCTTTTGATACGTTCCAAATATAAGCGTTCATTTTCCAAATCGGCTTTTGCTTTGGCAACGGCAGCTGCTGCCGCTTCTTTTTGTGCCAGATATTGATCTTGTTTTAAAATAAATAAGGTGTCTCCTTTTTTTACCTCTTCTCCGCCCTTAACAAGAACTTGATCTATAAAACCCGTAATGTAGGGTAGAACCGAAACGGCATGAATGGGTTGAACGGTTCCGATATAAGAATTGGTTAATGTGATTTCTTTTGGTGTAATAATTTGAACGGGCATTTTTTTAATGGACTGAAGTGCGGGTTCATTTTTTTCTGCTTTTTTAATTTCATTGGAGCGGTAAGCGTCAAATCCCATCCAACTAACAACAAGCAATAAAACTAAAACGATAATTTCTAAAAAAAAATTGCTTTTTGACATACTTCCCCCCTATACCCCTTTTTTTTGAAATGGGAAACTCTCATCTTTTTGTCAAGGCGACTTTCGGATATGATATAAAAGTGAAATTATCGTTTGATTTTAAGGGAGAAGTGTGTTAACCCTAAATAAAATGATTTTAAAATCAGGAGGCTTAAGATGGTAGAAGAAAAACCAGCCAGTGTAAATGAAACAAAGGAAAAAGTTGAAAAATTATTGGTTAAATGGAAGTCAAAACGTGGTTCTTTGATTATGGCCTTGCATGAAATTCAAGGAGTATTCGGCTTTGTTCCATGGAGTGCGGTTGAAATTGTTTCTCGTGAATTGAATATTCCGGTTTCTCAAATTTATGCGGTTTTAACTTTTTATAACTATTTTAAGCTTTCAGCTCCCGGAAAGGTTATTATTTCTTTGTGCGATGGAACGGCTTGTCATATTAAGGGAGCTCCTTCGTTGATTGATGCTATTTATAATTGTTTGGGGATTAAGGATGGAGAAACAACGGCAGATGGTGTATTCCATTTGCAAATTGTGCGCTGTCTTGGATGTTGTGGTTTAGCTCCGGTTGTTGTCGTAAATGGGAAAACATATCGAAAAGTTGTTCCAGCGGACATTCCTAAAATTATTGCTGAATGGCGTTCAAGTATTACAAAGAAATAGGAGGAACGGATGGTGGAATTAACACAAGAACAAATTGAAAAATTAAAACAGTTAGGGCGCACTCAAAAAGAAAATCTGCTCAAATTGGGAGAGGAGTTTGTTCAAAATCATAAAAAATATATTGCTTCAATTTATACCTGTAATGCAACGGGATGTCATTCAGGGGGTGCTGGTAATGTTATAGACGCATTTAAAGAAAGTTTAGAGACATTTGGTTTACAAGATAAGGTGCGTATGGTGGCAACGGGGTGTATGGGATTGTGTGCCTGTGGACCATTGGCAAGAGTTGAAATTAAAGGGCGAGATCCATTTTTATATCAACAAGTTACCCCAGATATTGCTCGTTTAATTGTGTCGGAGCATATTGTGCCGACACTAAAAAAAGATCCTTCAGAACCGTTAAAATTATCAACCTATTTAAAGAATAAAGAATTGTCATTAAATTTACCTTTTTTTACAAAACAGAAAAAAGTGGTTTTAAAAAATTTAGGGCATTCTGATCCTGAAGATTTAGGAGAATATGTTGCCGAAGGTGGTTATCAAGCCTTAATGAAATGTTTAGAAATGAAACCTGAAGAAGTTATACAAATCATTAAGGATAGTGGTTTGCGAGGTCGTGGAGGAGCAGGTTTCCCAACAGGTGTAAAATGGGAAATGTTGGCAAAAGCCCCTTTGGTAGATGGAGAAAAATTTGTCGTATGTAATGGCGATGAAGGTGATCCTGGGGCTTATATGGATTCGTGTATTCTAGGTGGTGGAGCACATCAGGTTTTAGAAGGAATGATGATTGCGGCTTATGCAACAGGAGCAACGTCCGGCTGGTTTTATATCCGTGCGGAATATCCTTTGGCATTACAGCGAGTGGAATTGGCGATTAAACAAGCCAAAAAATATGGTATTTTAGGTCGTCGTATTTTCGGTTCGGATTTTGATTTTATGGCGGAATTGCGTTATGGAGCAGGGGCTTTTGTTTGCGGAGAGGAAACAGCATTGCTGGAATCACTGGAAGGAAAACGTGGTACACCGCATCCGCGTCCTCCGTATCCGACTCAAAAAGGATTATTCGGAAAACCAACTGCTATCAATAATGTTGAGACACTTGCAAATATTGCTCCAATTATTTTACATGGTCCCAAATGGTTTCAAAAGATGGGAACAAAAACATCAAAAGGAACAAAAGTTTTTGCTTTGACCGGAAAAGTTCAACATTCAGGTTTAGTAGAAGTTCCAATGGGAACGAAAGTAAGTGAAATGGTTAATGAAATTGGAGGGGGGACAAGCTCAGGAAAACCATTTAAAGCCGTTCAAACGGGAGGTCCTTCCGGAGGTGTTATTCCAGCATCACATTTAGATTTACCATTATGTTATGAAGAGTTGAAAAAAATCGGTTCTATGATGGGATCTGGTGGTATGATTGTGATGGATTATGATGATAGCATGGTTGAAATTGCAAAATTTTATTTAAATTTTACGGTTGATGAAAGTTGTGGTAAATGCGCTCCGTGTCGAATTGGAGGTTATCAAATGTTGCAGTTGGTTAAGAAAATTGCAGATAAGCGCGGATCGGCAGCGGATTTGGAAAAAATTAAAGAAATTGGTTCTGCGATGAAGCGTGGGGCTTTGTGTGGTTTAGGACAAACAGCTCCGAATCCGGTTTTATCTACAATTAAATTTTTTAAAGAAGAATATGATGCCTTGATTCAGGAAGCTGAAACTAAACGTCAGGCACAACAAAAATTAAAAGGCGAGATGAAACAACTGGAAGCTCAAATGAATGCACTGAATAAAGAGGGATAATATGGAAAAACAAGTAAATGTTATTATAGATGGTGTTAAAGTTAGTGTTCCTGAAGGGACAACCATTTTAGATGCTGCACGTAAAATTCAAGTGGAAATCCCAACCTTATGTTATCATCCGGATTTGCATCCACGTGCTTCTTGTGGTATTTGTGTTGTTAAAGTGGGTGGAAAAATGTTGCGCGCTTGCTGCACACCGGTAGAAGAGGGAATGGATATTATTACCCGCGATCCGGAAATCATTGAAACAAGACGCACGATTTTAAAGCTAGAGCTTTCACATCATCCGCAAGAATGTTTAACTTGTATTAGAAATGAATCTTGTGAATTACAACATTTAACATCTATTTTTGGAATTCGGGAGCGTGGTTTTAATAACATTACCCCACAATTACCCAAAGATGATAGCACAAAATGTATTGTTTTTGATCCACGTAAGTGTATTTTATGCGGTCGCTGTATTGAGGTCTGTCAAACTGTTCAAAAAGTATCTGCTTTGGCTTTTTTAAATCGCAGTATTGATACACAAGTAGCTCCTGCAGGAGATTTGCCATTAGCCGATACGCCGTGCATAAAATGTGGACAATGTACAGCACATTGTCCGACAGGAGCATTAACTGAATATGATAGTTCTGAAGAAGTTTGGAAAATGCTAGAAAATCCAGATTATTATACAGTTGTTCAAATTGCACCGGCGGTACGTGTTTCTTTGGGTGAAGCTTTTGGATTAGAGCCAGGAACATTAACGACTGGAAAAATTTATGCTGCATTACGTCGAATGGGTTTTAAAGCAATTTTTGATACAAATTTTGGTGCCGATGTGACTATTATGGAAGAGGCAAGTGAGTTTGTGGAACGCTTTACCAAAAATCCAAAGTCATTACCTTTGATTACAAGTTGTTGTCCGGCTTGGGTAGATTATATGGAAAAATTTTTCCCGGATATGATTCCTTATTTCTCAACATGTAAATCTCCACATGCAATTGTTGGAGCATTATCAAAGACTTATTATGCAGATAAAATAAAAATTCCTGTGGAAAAAATGCGCGTTGTTTCCATTATGCCTTGTACAGCAAAAAAATTTGAAATTATTCGTTCAAAAGATATGTTCTCCAGTGGTTTTCAAGATGTAGATGTGACATTAACAACGCGTGAAATCGCTCGTATGATTAAGCAAGCTGGGATTGATTTTGTTAATTTGCCAGAAGAAAAAGCTGATAATCCATTGGGGGAATACACAGGTGCTGGAACGGTATTTGGTTTTTCCGGCGGGGTGATGGAAGCGGCGTTGCGTACGGCACATTATCTGATTACCGGTAAAGAAATGGCGGATAAAAATTTGGAAATTAAGCCAATTTTGGGTTTAGATAAAGGTATTAAGGAAATGACAATGACAATTCAAGGTCATGAGATTCGGATTGCTGTTGCTCATGGAATTGGCCATGTTGGGGACTTATTAACACATATTCGTGAAAAATTGGCACGTGGAGAAGAAACGCCGTATCACTTTATTGAGGTGATGGCATGTTCTGGTGGATGTGTTGGAGGTGGAGGGCAACCACGTGGAGTCACAAATGAAGTACGTAAAGAACGGATGAAGGGGTTAATGAAAGATGATAAACAATCTCAGAAACGGTGCTCTCATCAAAATAAAGACGTGCAAAAATTGTATAAAACCTTTTTGAAAAAGCCATTGAGTAAAAAGGCTCATGAGTTATTACACACGCATTATATAGCACGCCCGTTATATAAGAAAGATTAGTTGTTTAAAAACTTTAATATATTTATTTAATTTTTTGATTTTTAAAGATATATTTTGTTTTGTATTCTTTTATTTTTTCGGCTGAAATAAAGCGCTTATAATCTGTAAAAGTTGGATTTGGCATATGATCCCAATCGTTCACCCATATCCAAGATTCACACTTGTCGGGCTCCATTACTTGCGGAATACCGGATTGGATACAGGCCCCCATAATGACAGAAATGGAATGCTTGTTTTCTTCTTTAAAAATATTTTCCGTAATACCGATTAATTTCAGTTTATGGATTTTTAATCCTGTTTCTTCCCATGCTTCACGTTGAACGGCCTTGTTGATTGTTTCCCCAAATTCAATCCATCCGCCGGGTAAGCAATATCGTCCGTTGGCATGTGCTGATTTACGTTTGCCCATTAAAAATTGGCCGCGTTCGTTAAAAATCACAACGCCACATCCAATACCCGGTCTATCCATTTTCCCTCCTAAAAAAAACTTGTATTTTCTTTTTTTTCCACTTATTATTTATATAACATATTGGAGTTAAGAATGGAAACAAAAATAATTGCTGGCTTATTGATTGCAGGAGGAATAGCTCTTGGAGGTTTTTTCCCTGGCTATTATTACTATCAAGCGCAAATGAATAACCGAACCGTGACAGTGAAAGGATTGGCTGAAAAAGATGTAAAAGCTGACTTAGCTGTTTGGGATATTAAATTTAAAACAACGGGTAATGATTTAGCAGTCCTTCAAAAAATGATGGAAAATCATTTAGATTTAATTTTATCTTATTTGAAAGAATGTGGATTTTCCTCAACGGAAATTATTATTGGTCGTATGAATACAAATGATCTGATGACAAATCCTTATCGAGATGATAAAGTATCTACTTCCCGTTATATTTTAAGTCAAACAATTACCGTTCGCTCTCATCAAGTTGATCAAACGGAAAGTGCTTTGCGAGCGATTAGCTCTTTAGTCTCTAAAGGTGTTATTTTTGATAATCAGGAATATGGTTCCCCTGTTTCTTATTTGTTTACAGGGTTAAATGCGGTTAAACCGCAAATGTTAGAGGAGGCGACTCAAAATGCTCGTCAAGCGGCAGAAGAGTTTGCTAAAAGCTCCAATAGTCAAGTCGGTAAAATTAAAAATGCCAATCAAGGTGTTTTTTCTATTTTACCAAGAGAGCAAACACCGGGTGCAAACGAATCTGAACAAATTAATAAAAAAATTCGAGTTGTTTCAACCGTTGTTTATTATTTAAATTAAACATAGAAAGGAGAAAAATATGAAAAAGTTATTATTAGCGTCTATTTTAGGTGTTGCCTTCATGACATCTTCTGCAGTGATGGCTCAATTAGCTCCAACAGGAGGATTTAAAGGCCCTTCTGCCGTTGGTATGGCTACAGTTGCCGATGTGGCGGCAATGCCCGATGATCAACATGTCATTTTAGAGGGATATATTGAACAACATCTACGTGGAGATAAATATTTATTTAAAGATAATACCGGAAAAATTACGGTTGAAATTGATGAAGATGATTGGCGTGGTTTGACAGTTGAACCAACAACAAAAGTTCAAATTAACGGTGAAGTTGATAAAGGTCTTTTTGAAGAAACAACCGTTGATGTTGATGTCATTCAATTGGCGAAATAATCAATTTTCCTAGATAAAATCCCCGATATCATCGGGGATTTTTTAGTTTTTATAAAACCCTGTTAAAATAGCTGTTCCCAAAATATGCTCTTTATGACGTATTAAAATTTCTTCAAGAGTTTTACGAGTAAACCCAGTTTTTAAATCCAATTCTATATCCAAAGCATAAACCGTAAAAATATATTTATGTATTTTATCAGGGGGAGCAGGTCCTCCATAACAATCTTCATTCCAAGAATTTTTCCCTTGAATAAGAAGATCGTTTTGTTGGGAAGCATTTTCCGGTAAAATAGGTTCTTTTAAATTAGCAATTAACCAATGAACCCAAATAAAACCAGCTACAGAAACAGAATCTGGATCATCCATAATTAAAACAAAAGATTTTGTCCCTTTAGGAGGCTCATGAATGGTAATTTCTGGAGATAATAATGGCATACCTATATTATTCGTTTTACCTCGTTTTCCGCATATGTCTTTTATAAAACCATTTTCATCAATATCTGCACTGGTTATAAACATTCAATAATCCTCCTTCTTCTCTTTATAAAGGTTTTTTATTTCGAAAGTCAAGCCTTTCTTTTTATTTTAAAATCATATATAATTTAAGTATGGATATGGATTTTACTAAACGAAAATTACCGCGTGAATCTTATTTGCAAGATATTTTTGACATTGCTAAAAGGACATTGCTCGGAGCTTATTTATGCACATATACGGAAGGTCAATTAACAGTTGGTCAGATTTGTGAATTAGAAGTGTATTTAGGAGCTCATGATAAAGCGTCGCATACCTATCAATATCATCGTTCACCTCGTGTGGAAAGTATGTATAAAATCGGGGGACACACTTATGTATTTTTTGTATATGGGATGCATCATCAATTATGTGTCGTGACGAATGAAGCTGAAGAACCGAATGCGATTTTAATTCGGGGAGTTAAACCAATTTATGGAATTGATGTGATGAAAAAACGCCGTCAGATGCAAAATTTGAAAAATTTAACCAATGGACCGGGGAAGGTGTGTCAAGCATTTGGAATTACCCGAAAAATGGATGGAAAAGACTTATTGGGAGATGAAATTTGGATAGCTCCCAGAGTAGAAAAAATCCCTTTACGCCGAATAAAAGCAACTCCTAGAATTGGTATCCCATATGCAGAAGAATTTAGATTAAAACCCTGGCGTTTTATATTAGAGTATTAGTTTAAATTAATAAATTTAATATCTGATTTTATTTTATTATATGATGAAATTGTTGCTGCATATTTTGGAATATTTGTGATGTCGTAAAAATAAATGTTCTTTTTTCGTTCTTCTAAAGATTGAAGTTTAAAAGCAGCTTCCTTGTGTGTCCATAAACGATAAAAAAATGCTTGTTTTTCGATATCGGATTTTTGATTCCAATCATTTGGTATTTCAGTTGGAAAAATGCGTTTCATTAAATGATTAACAGACTTATTTTGTATTTCTTGAATATCAACACCAATTGCTTCATTGGCTAATACAAAAACGATATATTTTTTAGAATGCGACAAACTGATATAATATCCCTTTTCTTGGGGGAGAAAAAGAGAACCATTTTTATGAACGCCAATTTCAATTTCAGTCGTTTTTTTTTCAAAATAGACCGCGCATTGTTTTTTAATAAGAGCGCGCCCTAAAATAAATTCACGCCGCCGTTTTAAAGATGGCATCTCGCTTAATCGTTTTTTTTCCGCAACGGACAACACTTCTTCCCATTTTTTGAGGCTTTCGCTTGATATGTTTTCTATATCGGCAATGAAACAAATCATGCGCTTACTCCGCTTTCTAGAATAGAAACGGTTTTTTGTGTCGGATTAATTTCACATTCTGCCCCGTATGGAAGAATGAGTTGTGGAACCGTATGCCCATAGTCCATATTGGTAACAACCGCTAAATCTTCTCGTCCATATTCTTTCAACACCTTTAAAATTGCGTCATCAAATTTCGGATATGTGGCAAGCCATTTGTTTTTATGTTCTTCATCAATGAATTTACCGCTGCCCGGTCTGGCAAATAAAAGCCCATTGAGAGAGTTTAAAATCCCCTGTGCACCTAAATTACGCAACCAGCAAGTCATCGTAGCGGGAGAGGGCATTTCTTCTGAATTTTCAAGGAACAAAATAGCACCTTTAAAATCATCTAAAGTCGGCCATAATGCAGTTCCCACACACATCTCCATTAAAACATCTGTGCAACCGCCAATGAGTGGTCCTTTGACCGTTTTATTGCCTTGAATATATCGCCAAGGAGTCGAAGGAATACGTGGTCGTTTAGGTTGTTCTTTAGCTCGCCAATCTACAAAGTCAACAATGAAGTATTCACTTTGAGGTAAAACACCGATGGGTTCAGTTGAAAAGAGAGTCTTTTTTGTATTTTGAATCATGATATCCGGAACTCCTCCATTTTAGGCATATCAAAAAAAAAGACAAGCAGAATAAAAAGAACGCAGACCGGCTTTAAAGCACATTAAATGGTTAGTGGTGCTATCTGAAATCCCCAGAAAGATTTTTGGATTTTTTCGAATAATATCAAAATGTGTTTCATTCATTAAAGAGAGGAGGCGAATTGTGTCGTCCCCGCCAATGTTGCAAATAATTCCCTTAATATCCGGGTTTTGAAAAGCCCACATCATGTCTTCTAATCGCCATTCTGGATGATTATAAATTTCATCAGGCATTTTCAAAGCATGTGGCGTTGGTATTACATTAATACCAAATGTTTCTTCTAATTGTTGAACTCCTTGTTTATAACGGTTGGGAAATAAACCAGCTGCACCAAAAGAAAGAGTAATGGCAGCAATTGTATCTCCTTGTTTTAAAAGTGTTGGTTTAACGAGTGTTTTCATTTTTAAGTGTTTCCTTCATTATTTTAAAGAATTTTTTTGAACCGTGTCCTTTGTCTGCCACAATGAGAAGGCGCGATTTTGGATGGGCTTGATGCAAATCAAAAGCTTGATATAAAGGACAACAAAAATCCAATCTGTTATGAAAAATCAACAGGGGAATTTTAGCAATTTTGGAAATATCGTGAAGCAATTGATTTTCTTTTAAGAACATATGATTCTTTTCGTAATGCATATAGATTCTGAATGAATTCAATTTCTTTTCCAAAATAGGCTGATGTGTTGGAAATTGAATATCCATTTCTCCTAATAAATGTTCATAAGCTTTATAGTAATTGAAAGCCTTGGCCTGATCAGATTTTTTAGATGAAAAAATAAGTTTATGATAATAATTGATAATTCCATCCTTACCGGCTTCATTTTCTAATATCTGAATTAAGTCCGGGTAAAAGAGACGGCTGGTTTTATAGATCCATTCCGAATCTTGCTTGCGTCCTAAAAATACGCAATTCACAATGATTTTTTTGCTTATTTCCGGGTAGGTTTCAGCAAAGAGCAGGGCGCATGTTGCGCCATATGATCCTCCGGCGACAATGATCTTTTCTTTAATTTTTAAATAATCAATTAAACGCTTTCCATCAGAAACGGTTTTTTGAATAGTGTTTTCATAAAATGGGTCTTGATAGGTTGACAGACCACATC
>CALXUD010000005.1 GCA_944391585.1 uncultured Alphaproteobacteria bacterium
ACTGTTTGCTAACGGAAATGACTGTATCACAGCTCCTTCCGGCTCTTTTCCAATTAAGGAAGATACTCGTTTATTGTTGGCTTTATTCTCTAATGGTCGTTTTTTGGTTTCAGAAACTTATAAATACGATGGCCGAGTACTCAGTTTTGAAGTGTTGGCCAAACGTCGCCGTTTACAAGTTGGTAAACCTGAATACGTTCCAATGGTGGTAATTTCAGACATCTATGACTACGCTGCAAAAATGAAAACGGCATCAGCCGATATCTCTGAAGAGGAAAGCCATGAGCAAGTTCGAATGCAGCGAGACTTTATTACTATTGTTTCTCGTGCTGCCATGAACCGCGTTTCCGATATTCATATCGTCGTAGCGGATCATACTACCGTTATGTTCCGCATTAACGGTTTAATGCAAACGGAAATGGAATATAATAAAGCATGGGGAGAAAGTTTTGTTCGTGCAGCCTTTGCTTCAGCAGATATTTCAGATTCCAACTACGCTCAAAACGAATATCAAGCTGCTCAAAAATTAGGACGTACACCTTTACGAGGATCTCATGGAAAATTGATGCTTCCGCGTAATGTTTTAGGTATCCGTCTTCAATTTAACCCGATTGCTTTCGGCTCTCGCTACGTTGTTATGCGCTTGTTATACGCTGAAGAGGATTCTCAAGAAGCCAGCAATATCCAAGCTCTCGGTTTCAATGCACATGAAGCAGAGCTTTTTTATCGTCTAAGAGCCGTTCCGGTCGGAATGGTTATTATTTCTGGGCCAACCGGTTCTGGGAAATCCACAACCCTGCAACGCAATATGATTGCCATGCTGCAGGAACGCAACTATGAAACCAACCTGATTACGGTGGAAGATCCACCGGAATATCCGATTCCGGGAGCACGTCAGATGCCTGTGACAAATGCAATGATTGAAGAAGCAAAAGACCGCGAATTTACAAAAGCACTTGCGGCAGCTTTGCGTTCTGACCCAGACTCCTTGATGATCGGGGAAATCCGAACTTTATCCGCTGCTGATTTGGCTTTTCGAGGCGCTTTATCAGGCCATAACGTGTGGACAACACTGCACGCAAACAGCGCACCGGCCGTTATAATGCGTTTACGAGATATGGGTGTGGAAGATTTTAAATTACTGGATCCTGAATTGATGAAAGGGATGCTGGCTCAACGCTTATTCCGCAAAATTTGCCCTTATTGTCGAATAGCTGCAAAAGACCAATTAACAAATCCCACAGTCATGCGCTTGCGTGAAGCATACGGTGACGTAGGTCTGGAACGTGCTTTCTTACGCGGTCCTGGGTGTAAACACTGTGATTTTCGAGGTGTTAAAGGTCGCACCGTGATTGGGGAGTTTATTTTGCCTGACGCAACGTTCTTGGAATTGATGATAAAAGGAGAACAAAAAAAGGCCATTAACTATTGGAAAAATGAGCTTAATGGTCGCACCTTGCGGGAAAACACCCACGAACGCATGTTGCAAGGGTTGATTGACATTGATGAGGCTGAACGTTGGACCGGTTTCTTAAATGATCAAATTACTTAAAAAAAGAGGGAAAAATGATAAAAATTGAAGAGGGAGCTCCAAAGTCCAAACGCTCGGATTTAGCGCGCAAAGCTATGAGTGCATCGGACAAATTGTCCTTATGGTATGCTAAAATTATGGTGCGCTTATACACCTCCGATCGATTGGCTGTTTATAACAAATTAATGAGTTTGCTGCGCAACCGTTTCTCTTTAATGGACGCACTGGATCGAATGTATCAAATTTCCTCTAAAAACGGGAAAAATCCAAACGATACAATGGCTATTGCCGTTGCCGCTTGGATGCGGTCCATTCAAAACGGTGAATCATTTTCCGTTGCATTACGTGGCTGGGCTCCTTCTACAGAACTTTTGATGCTCTCTGTTGGCGATGTTGCGAATTTAGAGCTGGCTTTAGAAAATACCATAAAAGTGGTGGAGGGTGTAAACGCCATGAAAGAACCGGTAATTGGAGCTGTTTCTTATCCGCTTTTCTTGATGGTTTTCGTTGTTTTAATGATCTATATGGTTGGGGTCTACATGGTGCCGCCAATGGTAGATGCCGTTCCGTCATTGGTTTGGAAAGGAACGGCCAAATCTTTGGTTGACCTATCCACATTTGTACAAAATCATCCAATTTTATTATTCTCCACACTGCCAATCGTCGTATTAATCATTCTATGGACATTCCCGCGCTGGAAAGGGCGCTCTCGCGTGATTGCTGATCGAATGCCACCTTGGTCCATCTACCGAATTTTTATTGGAGTAGGCTGGTTACTATCTTTAGCCGCTTTGGTACGCGCAGGCACACCTGTTTCAAAAGCATTACGTTCTTTGCGTCATGATGCCTCTCCTTATCTTTTATACCGCATTGATCGAGCTTTAACTTTCATCAATAACGGTGAAAACTTAGGGGATGCTTTGTATCACACCGGCTTAGAATTTCCTGATGATGAAGTGGTTGGTGATTTACGTATTTATTCAGAATTGGATAACTTCCCTGAAGCATTAACCATGCTGTCTGATACCTGGTTAAAATCTTCTATTAAAGATGTTCAACAAAAAGCTGAAATTTTGAATTCAGTTGCTATTTTAACAATCGCCATTATTATTGCGTGGGTTGTATTCGGAACCTTTGATATGCAAAACCAAATGGTGGCCGGTATGGGTATTGCAGGTTAAAAAGGTTTAATAAAAACAGATTTTTTGTGTTTTAAACAATACAAAAAGTTTACCCAATACATCAAAATCTCTTGAAAACAAAAAAAATAGGCCGATGATTCCGATCGGCCTATTTTTCTAACAATGCCCTTGCGATGTATCTGTTCCTAACGGGCAACAGAAAAATGTCAAATCTCCATCGTAAATACAAATACCATCACAAGGGAACTCTCCAATAACAACCCCTTCATTATCTAAAATAGCACAAGAATCACGTAAACATTTTTTAACACCATTATCTACATATGTTCCCCTATTACCACAACATACGGAAACACCATTTTCCACAACAACTCTGTCTGAGGGACAACATGTATATCGTTCCTGAACCGGATAGGTATCTACACGTGCCCATTGCCCTCCATTTTCACAAACACAGGAAGAACATGATTCATCCGGTATCATGCCTGTTTTTTTCTATAGCAATTCTATCAACACCCTGGAAACCCAGTATAATCTTCACCGCATTGTGTTTTACATACTAGATATTTTTGTGATGTTCCATCTTTGCAAGTGGCTGTCCTTTCCTCGCAGTCATCCGTTATTATCGAATTATCACATTCAGGTGGCTGTGTTCCACAATCCGGACTATCCGAAATCCACATCTTATTTCCACTTACACAACAGTATTCTGTGTCTTTATAACAAATTTCTTCTTGAGTCTCAAAGTTAGTACAAACATCAAAAGAACAACAAATTTTGCCTCCAATCCAAGATCCTCTTCCCTTACATTTACATTTTCCATTTTCACAAACATATCCATCACTCCCATTTATATTGCAATGCTGTGCACTTAAACATGAAACACAAGTATGCGACGAGGTATTACAATAAGGCTTATCGGGACTACAATCAGCATCAGAACCACATTCAACACACACCCCATCAATAACAACCTGATCCCCCGGACACTTCTCGCATCGGCATTGCAACTGATTAAATACTTCATCATCTAAACAATCAGCCTGCGTTTTCTCCCGGTAAACCAAGCATCCATTTTCATCAACACCATCCGCAACCGGACAAGTAAAGTCCATGTTTTCCAAAGGCGGACACGCCACACATCGGCATTGCAACTGATTAAATACTTCATCATCTAAACAATCAGCCTGCGTTTTTTCACGATACTGCAAGCATCCATTTTCATCAACGCCATCCGCAACCGGACATCTTAAACCAATTTTCCCATCCGGACAAGCCGCACACCGACAACCGGCAGCATCATTCACAAAATAAGAAATACCCGACGTGCACGCATTGGCATCCAAAATGCATTGACAGGTACACGCTTCATCCCACGCATAATTTTCCAAATCACAAACACCGGCGCATACGCATTGACCGGCGCCATCACATACCTTTCCATCGCTACAAGCCGACACATATGTATCGCATCCATTGCCATCCAACTGTAATGCCGTTAAACACCGCGCGGCATCTTTTCCCGGATTGGGACAACAGGCACCATTTTTGCCCGTGCCATACGGACAAATACATAAACAATTGACTTCATCCAATTCACCGTTCGGACACGTTAATGAACAAGGTTTAGGTTCAGGATCCGGCTCCACAACAGAAGAATCTCCCGAAAAACCTCTTGATTCTAAACTAAAATAATAAGAAATATCACTCGTACTTGTGTCAGCTGCCCACACTTTTTCTGCACTAAAAATAAAAATGAATAAAACAAAAAATAATTTAACGATTATCTGATTCATTATTTCATCCTCCCAGAAACAAGGTTTTTCTTATGGAAATTTCATAACCAAGCGCCGTTCACAAGTTCCTCGCATTTCAGCATGCTGACAAACTCCTTGCGCATTAAAATAAACCAATGTAGAACAGCCTTTATCATAATATGCCCATAACTGATTGGGTTCTTCTATACGTTGCACCACAGGGTCTCCCATGATTCGTTCAACCTGCTGCTGATTTTTACCCGACAAATAAGAAACGCTCTTCACTTTCGGCGCCGTATCCGGATTGCCGACCGGCAAATGCGTGCACGCACTCACCGACACTAACAATACTCCGAATACTATCCCCGAAAAAAGTTGCATCTAGGCTCCTTTAGGTCCAACCAACATCGCCATCTGACGCCCATCCAATCTGGGCTCTTGTTCCACTTTACCAACCGTTGCTAAATCTTCTTTGGCGCGGTTTAAAACACTCATTCCCTGTTCAGTATAAGACATTTCACGCCCGCGGAAACGCAATGTGAATTTCACTTTATCGCCATGCTCTAAAAAGCGTTTAGCTGCGCGCAGTTTAACTTCGTAATCATTGTCCCCGATGTTTGCGGTAAACTTAATTTCCTTAACCTCAACCACTTTTTGTTTTTTCTTTGCTTCTGCTTTTTTCTTTTGCAATTCATACTTATACTTGCCAAAGTCAATAATTTTGCAGACCGGTGGATTCACATTTGGCGAAATTTCCACTAAATCCAATCCCTCTTCTGCTGCTTGACGCAAAGCTTCTTTAATTGAAACAACCCCCGCATTATTGCCATTAGCCAAAATAAGACGCACTTGGTTGCTTAAAATTTGTTCATTCACCCGAGCAATATCATTTCCTTTACGCACATTGTCGGTTGAATTTTGAGCCATCGGTTTAATTATACCCTCCATTAAAAAGTTAAACAAAACAAGGCTATCTTACACATTTTTTTAAAGACAGGCAAGTTTTTTTTTGTTATGATGAACTCATGAAACATCTCTTGTTCCTTTTTTTTGGCTTTTTATGGAGCTTATATGCCGTCACAACGCACGCAGAATCAATCCGACCGTTGGATCAACTGATTCAATGGGAATTGTCGGACGAAAGCCCTTTCAGCGGTTCTAACGGATACACCTCTTGGCAATCTTTTAACGGTGGAAAAGCGCGCTTTGTCTCTTGCACTGCCGGCATCCCTCAAAATGCCGTTTTATTAACAGCCCTTCAAATTGTACCAAATGCTGAGACGCTTATTCAAAAACCAACCTTAACAACTAACTTTGAAGCAAAAGAAACAAAAATTCTGTATCCAATTGATAACCCCTTTTCTATAAATACAAATCAACCTTATCCAAATGATATCCTTTTTTTCCCCATTATTTTTCACTTAAAGACAACAAATAACGCCATTGATATTCCTTTAAATGCTTCTATAACGGCACTCACACCCACCGGATATCAAACAAGTTCTCTTTCTTTTTCACTTCACTTAAAACCCGACTCCACCCTTTCAACTCCTATTTGCGCCGCCCTGATGGACACTTTGCAACGCGTTCCTCAACCAGCTGATACACACCTCACGGGTTCTTTGGTGAAAATAGATGACCACACCATCGCCTTAACGCTGTCGTTTGATTTTATTCCCACACGTGTTTTTGCGCAATTAGATGGTTCTGCTCATCTCCTTCTGACTCAAACCCGCCTCAAAGATAAAACCGCTTTCCTGCAATTCCAAACAGATATTTCTTTTCCAACCGACACACCTCTGACATTTAATATCATCACAGATAAAGGCTGGTTTACCCTACCACTTCTCATGCAATCAAACACGTCCGCTTCAACGGGAAAAACCGCTTTTCCGCTTTCATGGCTTTCATTGATTGCCCTTTTCCTCTTTTCACCCTTTTGGATAACATTGGCTTATCTGCCGAAAAAAGAGATCCGACGCGTCGCTCTCACACTGCTGGGAACCGGTTTCAGTACCTTTTTTGCACTGCACTTGATTTTAATTCAAACACACCCTAATGCTTTAATTTATCCAACCGCCATACAAAGTTTATTAGCCTTTTTATTACTTTTCTTCTTTTTAAAAACAGCCCGTTCGGCATTTCTTTCTCTGCCACTCTTAATTATACTTATTACGCCCTTTCCCCTCCTGATACCCACCTGGTTAGCACTGGCACAAAATCCTGTCTGGCAAGCTCCCTGTCTGGCATTAATTGGTTTGGCCTTATGCCTCCCACTTGGACTTGTTTTACTCAAACCGCTTTTACATCAACGCCTTGTCTTGCTTCAAGAAAGCTTCTTTTTACGCCTGCCGCTTAGCCTTTTAAGCGTATGGCTCATTCTTTTACTTATTCTCATTCCGATGAACAGCCGTTTGCCACTTTATCAAAAACCGGCCCCTTCGGGTTATAGCTTGATTGTTTATAATCATCCTACAGCTTTTAGCTCTTTTTGGCAAAATCTTTTACACTTTCCATTGAATCCTTACAAAAATTGGGAAAATCAAAAAATGCTTACCCTCTATCGCGGTACTTTTCCATACCCGCCAGCTCCCATAAACGCCAGCTTTCCTACCTATGTTTTAACTGATAACTCTGGTATGTCGCGCCTCACGATAGAACAACCGCTTTCTAATGATCAACTGATTACATATTTAAAAAATTTTATGCGCGAGCCGCTTCATCCCGCGCCAAACAAGCCAACATATCCACCCGCTCATTCCCCGCTTCGCCCGCATGACCTTTAACCCAATGCCAAACAATTTGATGACGATGTAGTAGCGGTACTAATTCTTGCCATAAATCCACATTTGAAACCGGTTTTTTATCTGCACGGCGCCAGTTTTTTTGAATCCAGCCCTCCAACCACTTTGTCGCCCCCTCCAACACATACTTGCTGTCGGTATACAAATCCACCACACATGGCTGTTTTAACAACTTTAATCCCTCAATAACCGCCGTTATTTCCATGCGATTATTGGTTGTTACCTTTGCGCCGCCGGATAATTCCTTTTGATTTTTTTTATATATTAAAAGACAACCCCAGCCACCGGGGCCGGGATTGCCGGAACATGCACCATCTGTATACAAAACAACTCGTTTCATCAGACAGCTTTAAAGCCCTTAAGCGCTCTTACGAACCGATTCGCAAGCACAAGCTTTACTTTCTTCAAACCATTTGCGTTCGTTAAATTCGCTTTTCTTTCCCGCATTAAAATGCCCATAAGGACGAAAATACCCCATCACACGCGTCCAAACTTCGCATACCTGACGTTCAGAATCATCTAATTTAATTTCAGTATTTGACATTCTAACCTCCTCAAAAAAGTTGCGGGACCATTCCCTCTTGAAATCAGTATAAATTCAAATTATGTAAAATTGGTTAAAAAGAAAAGAACTTTTTATAAACAGAAAATGGACAAAAAAAAAGAGCTTTGTTTTTCAAGCTCTTTTCTTTTAAAAATTCAATAAAAAAATTTATTCGTCAGAATCATTCTCCCGAATCAAACGATAAATTTCATCACATGAATCGGCCGTACGCAACTGCTCGGCTAACGACTCGTTTCTTAAGATACGAGATAAGCGTGCCAACGCTTTCAAGTGATCAGCTCCGTCTTTTTCCGGAACCAATAACAAGAAAAACAAATCTACCGGTTTTTCGTCAACTGCTTCAAAATCAATTGGTTTTGTACGCACAAAAGCACAAAAGATCTTCTTCAAATCCGGCAAGCGCGTATGAGGTAAAGCCACCCCACGTCCAACACCTGTCGTACCCAAGCGTTCCCGTTCAATTAACGCATCCAAAACAGCCCGCTTATCCAAACCGGTTTCATCGGCGGCAAGCCCGGCCAACATATCCAACATCCGTTTCTTATTCATTTCCTCATCAGAAATCCGAATACATTTCGGAGATAGAAAATCAACAATTTTCATTTTAAAACCTTATTTATTTTTCGGATCAACCCAACCGATATTTCCGTCATTGCGGCGATAAACCATGTTTAAACCACCATGAGCCGTATTCCGGAACATCAAAGCCGGTAAGCCTTCCAAATCCATTTTCATTACAGCCGCACTTACCGTACAAACAGGCAATTCCGCTTGCATTTCGGCCACAATAACCGGAGCATCACCGACAACTTCTTTTTCTTCATCTGATTCAATAACGGCCGCAGCTACCATTTCAACCGGTTCAGCTTGATAATCTGTCATTTTGTTTTTATAACGCCGTAATTGACGAGCCACTTTATTGGTCGCCACATCAAACGCCGCATAAGGATCTCCTGAAGCGCCCGTTGCCCGCACTAAAACGCCGGAAACCGGATGAACAGTAATTTCGGCAACCGCTTCGTTTCTTTCTTTAAAGATACGCACATCAGCTTTAACCGCATCTTCAAAATATTTTGAAATTGTTCCTTCCAAAGCACTTTCAATATAAGAACGCAAGCTGGAACCTAAATCAATTTGCTGGCCTGTAATTTGTATTTGCATTTTTTTCTCTTTCCCTTAAAATTAAATATAATAATCAAATTTTGATTTTAGCTGTTTTCATACTTCTTGTCAAGAGGGCAATCATTCATGAAAAAATTATTTGGCGCCTATATCCATTGGCCTTATTGCTTATCCAAATGCCCGTATTGCGATTTTGCCAGTCGAGCCGAATCGCCTCTAGACGAAAACACTCTTTTTCAAGCTTATCGGCGCGATATCCTGTTTTTGCGGACAAAAACATCTGCCAAAACATTAACCAGTGTTTTTTTCGGTGGCGGCACTCCCTCATTGATGAGTCCCTCTTTATGTACACGCCTTTTAAATGAATTAAATGCCCATTTTCCATTTTCCTCTGACATAGAAATCACATTGGAAGCCAACCCCGATGCCATTAACTTAAAAAAAATGAAATCCTTTCAAAAAGTTGGGATTAACCGGCTGTCTTTAGGGGTACAATCTATGACCGAGTCCGGTTTAAAACAATTAGGGCGCCGCCACTCACTTAAAACCGCTCTGAGTCAAATTGAAAATGCTCAATGCGTTTTTAAAAATATCAATATAGATTTAATTTACGCACGCCCCCATCAAACCCGTTCCGACTGGCAACAAGAATTGGAAACTGCCTACGCTTTGAACCTACCGCATTATTCCTGCTACCAATTAAGCATTGAAAAGGGAACTCCTTTTGCCAGCCAAAAAATAAAACCAACCGATGATGAAACCGCTCGCACACTTTATTTGGATACACATGATTTTATGAAAACAAAAAACATCCGTCAATATGAGGTTTCGAACTATGCCAAGAGCGGTTTTGAATGCCGTCATAACCTAACTTATTGGCTTGGATGCGATTACCTCGGAATCGGCCCTGCAGCTCATGGCCGTCTTAATAATTTAGCCGTTCAAAACGCACGAACAACCTCTCAATGGATTAAACAAAAACCTCAAATTGAAACGCTTTCCGAAACAGAACGTCAAACTGAAAAACTCATGATGCATCTGCGCTTGTTGAATGTCGGTTATCCGATTCAAGGTTTACCGGAACAAGGTTTAAGAACGGCCTTCCAAAATAAATGGATTATACAAAAGGGAGATAAAATTTTTCCAACACTGGAAGGGATTTTGATGCTTAATAGCCTGATTCTTCTTCTGATGCCGGCGTAACATCTTCTGAAATAACTTCTTCTTTCACAGTTCTTTCATTGGTCCCGATTTCTTCAACACCCAACGCTTCTTTCAGCATCATTTCCTCTTGCACCTGTTTTTTCTGACGCTCCAACTCCTCCTGTGCATCGGCAATAGATTGCGTGCTTTGTGTGTTCCAAAACCATTGCTGTGGCACTTCTTCAAAATTAGCGCGTGCCGGCTCAACCAATTGGGGCCGTCCATACGGATTGATTTGATAAATATCCAACAACCGATTATTCGTCCCGTCTTTATTCAAGCGCACCAATCCGTTAATTCCTTTATATCCACCAACATTCGCAATTCCCTCTTCCGTCAAAGCACCTTTAGATTTTAAAAAGACCGCCATCATAAACGCATCATATCCATAAGCTGCTACCGGCATAGGTTTTTTTCCAAATTGCGCCTGATATAGTTGCTCAAAATCTTTTTCAGAGCGAATCGGCATTGCGGGGAAATACATGCCACGCACACTTTTATCTTTTCCTTGCGCCGCAGCACCTGATAAGCCGATTGTCATCACATCTCGCGGGGTCATATCATAATAACTAAGCAGTGACATTACTTGCTTTAATTTAACCCCTTCTTCTGCGACCAATAACACGTCAAAATCAACCCGTTCCGCAATGGGCTTTGCTAATTCTGCCTGTTCTGCCTCTGTTAAATTTTTTTTCTTGGGATCAATCTGCTTGGGTGATACTTTTAACACAGCGGGTGCCAAATTCACATCTTTCGGATTATAAAGCGCAATTTTTTCCACCACCATACCGGGGCATTTTTTAATCGATTGCTGTAGCGTGTTCAGCGTTAATTCTCCGACTTTATTTTCCGCCCCCAAAACTGCCAAGCGCCGTTTACCTTGATCGCAGGCATATTGAACCATTGTATCTACCTGTTCGGGAATCAAAAGAGCCGTTGTATAAACCCCATTTCCCAATACTGCATTATCTGAAGTAAATGAAATGACCGGAACAGTTGTACCCGCTTCCTGAACGGCTTTCACTTCTGCGGAAAAAACAGGTCCCAAAATCACATCTGGATTTTTATCTCGCGCTTGCTCTAAAGCATCAAGAGTTCCGGCTTCTGTTCCCTTTGTATCTATAAAAAAAGTTTCAATCTGATGATCCGGCAAATCAAATTGCGCCATCAAAGCGGCATTTAAAAATGCTTCCCCCACTTTGGCAGAAGAACCGGTTAACGGCAACAAATAAACGATTCGCAAATCCACTTCCGATTCAGCCAAATTATGCGCATTTAATGTCGCCGGAATATCTTGATAAAACGGCTGATGCCACGGAGAAATTCCTTTTTTCCCGCAACCTGCTAACATTCCCAACAAAACCAGCGCAAAAATCAACCGCCGCATGAAGAACCTCTTTTAAAGAAACTTAATTTATGTTATAGTTTCTTTATACGTTTTTTTTGCTTATTTTTCAAGTTTTTTATAAAGGATATTTATGCTCTACCTTGTTTCAACACCCATCGGCAATCTTGGAGATATCTCGGAACGCGCCAAAGCAATCTTGCAATCAGTTGATTTGATTGCTTGTGAAGACACACGTACCACAAAGCAACTACTCACTTTATTGGGATTAAAAATTCCGCCACTCACAGCTTATCACGAACACAATGCCGAGAAAGCCAAAGGTCCCTTGATTGAAAAATTAAAAGCCGGCCTTAATATCGCATTGGTTTCGGATGCCGGCACGCCTTTAATTTCCGATCCGGGGTATAAATTGGTGCAAGCCTGTTATGAAAACAACCTACCCTTAACCAGCATTCCCGGCGCTAATGCCCCTTTAACAGCTCTGCAACTATCCGGAATTGCATCTCATGCCTTTTGCTTTGGCGGTTTTTTACCACCCAAATCAGCGGCACGACAAAAACACTTAACAACATTTTCCAACGCCCCGTGCACGCTTATTTTTTACGAAACAGCTAACCGCTTAATGGACACGTTAAAAGACATTGAAAAAACGCTCCATAACCCTTTCATGGCCGTTGTTCGCGAACTTACCAAAAAGTTTGAAGAAGTCAAACGAGGAACAGCTGCGGATTTAATCTGTTTTTATCAAGAAAACGGAGCTCCGAAAGGTGAAATCGTTTTGGTTATTGAAAATACACCGACACTTGAGCCTCTCTCCGCTCAAGAAATAGAGGCACGCCTTCAATTGCTCCTTCAAACACAATCCGTGAATGAAGCCGCCAAAATCCTACACGCCGAAACCGGTCTGTCTAAAAAAGAACTTTACGCGCGCGCCCTCGCCCTGAAAGGATAACCATGCCTCGCACCTCTTATCAAATCGGTCATTTTTTAGAGCGCTGGACAGCTTTTTTATTCTTCTTTAAAGGCTATTTTTTAATTGCACGCAATTTTTCAATCGGACGTGGGACCGGAGCAGGCGAAGTTGATTTAATTTTTAAAAAAGGCAAAACGTTGATTTTTGTTGAGGTCAAAAAACGCCCCACACGCACCCAAGCCCGTTATGCCATTGACGGGAAAAACCAAACCCGTGTTGTGCGCGCTTCAGCCGTCTTTTTAGCCCGCCGTCCCCAATATCAAAATTATGCTATCCGATACGATGCCGTTATTTATGGCAATTCGCTTTGGCCCACTCATATTCAAAACGCATGGCAGGTTTTATGAAAACTATTTTAACTCTTTTAACTTGTTTCCTGATTCTTCCGCTCGCCGGCTGCCAATTCATCGGCACTCTTTATAACGTAGGCGATAGAACCATCACCATTTTGCTGGATGATCGCCCCTTTTCTCAAGATATGAAAGATTTAAAGACTAACGCAGCCTTACGTAAAGCCTTGATTGCAAAAGACTCTAAATTCGGAATAGATATTGAACTCACCGTTTTTGAAAACGTTGTTTTGTTAAATGGTGCTCTACCCACGACGGAATTGATTGAAACCGTTGTCCAAACCGTTTGGAGCCATGAATCAGTTGAAAAAGTGATTAACTATATCCGATTGGACACGCCGTCCACCTATCAAGCCGGTGAAGATGCTGCCATTTCGGCCAAAATCAGAACCCAGCTGTCTTTTACGCGCGGCATCAAAGCCTCTAATTATAAGCTGACGATGGAAAACGGAACCGTCTACCTCATGGGCATCACCCAAAATGATGCAGAACTGAATAAAGTCGTTTCCGTGATAAAAAACACGGCCGGTGTTCAAGATATTGTAATTCTAACCCGCTTTCAAGATCAAACAACCTCTGATAGATAAAAACTTGACAAAACGTTTTTTTTCTTTTATTCTATCCCCTAAAATAAAGAGGAAAAACACATGACAAATTCTTTTGTATTACAAAAACTCTCCCCGGAAACGGAAGAAAATCTTTCAACACGCCCATTAGCCTTCTATAAAGCTTTATCTTATGGGCGCGCCCCATTTTGGATGGCGCTGGAATGGTCAGACGACAAAGCGCTTCAAGAAATAATTTATGCTGATAAATATAACTTAAATGAACAAGATAAAAACACCGGTCAAACCCTGGCAATGCGTTTAATCCAAAAAGGTAAATTTGATTTATTAAAGGATGTTATTAACAGCGGTGCGGATATCAGCATTCGGGATAAATCAGGCAAAACTGTTTTAGATTACGCGCAACATATGTATTTGACCTATCCGCAACAAGAAGAGCGTCTTAAACAAGTTTGTTCTTATCCGGCTTTAAAAGAAACATATCGAGCCATTTATCGTTTCATACACCAAGAAGTCAAAAAAAGAATTCGTTTATCTAATTTACGACAAAGCACTATTTTGGCTCTTTTGTCATTAACGCCAAAATTCCGACATGAGCAAATTATTCGGAAGTTACACAAGCCGCAAACTCCCACTTTTTACGAAATTCAAAGAATCAAAAAAGAATATGCTTATCCATTGGCCAGTGCTATTTTAAATCGTTGGGACTTGCGTTTATTCCGTGCGATGTGCCGAGATAAATCCTTGCAAAACAGAACTGCCAAAGGAACACGTTATGAAGATTTACTGGTTTTAGCGGCACGCGAAAAAGCATTGGATTATATTGAACCGTTGGTTTTATTAGCTCATAAAAGCGCATTAGGAAACGATAAATATGGTTACTCTGCTATTGATGTCTTACAAAAACACTATCAAAAAGATCGTTCTTATTTGATTAAAGCATATACTCAATCAACTAACAATATAACGCTTCAATTCAAAAAGAAAGAGTTGGAAAAAATGCACACAATATTACTGTTTTTACATCGACAAGCAGAAATGGAATTACGTACCAACAGCTTATCTGGAAATATTGTTGGTAAACAAGCTCTTAAATATCACCAGTTGATGCGCTCTTTACTCCAAAAGGAGCGTATCTAAAAAAGTGCTTTCTTCAAAAGAAAAAGCCCTTGTAAATAAGGGCTTTTTTGTTTTCGCCTGATAGCTAAATCAAGCTGTTTTTCTACGACCGGCGGCTAACTCATCCATATAAGCATCCATTTCCACAATTTCATATGCACTTTTATCCGCCATTAACTTGCGTAATAAAGCATTTGTATGCGCATGGCCTGATTTAACCCCACAGAAATGACCGATAACCGGCATGCCCAACTGGTATAAATCTCCAACAGCATCCAATGTTTTATGCACCACAAATTCATTTTCACTACGCAATCCTTCCGGATTTAAAACTTTATCACCTTCCACCACAATGCAATTCTCTAAAGTGCCGCCGCGAGCCAATCCCATTGCACGTAATGCTTCCACCTCATGTGCAAAACCAAATGTACGGGCATAAGCAATAGAATCTTTAAAAGAGCGCTTGGTCAATGTAATGGAATACTCTTGCCGACCAATTGCACGAGATTTTACAAAATCAATCACAAAATCCATTTCCAAGCCTTCTTCGGCTGGATATAAACAAACTTCCGCACCCTTTTGATCTTCAAATAAAACTTCTTTTTTAATTTTGACAGCCCTCAACGGTGCATCTTGCTCAATTACACCGGCACATTCAAACAAGGTTACATAATCCAACGCGGAACCGTCCAATAACGGAGCTTCAGGACCATCTACCTCAATAATGGCATTAGAAACGCCAAAACCATGCAACGCCGCCATCAAATGCTCAATAGTTGACACATAAACCCCTGCGTCATTACTGATACATGAATTTAAACGCGTATCCGAGACGTTATTATACAACGCTGGAATTAAATTATTTCGATCCGTCACATCAATACGCTTAAACACAATACCTGTATCCACATCGGCCGGACAAAATGTCATATTGACCTTTTGACCGGAATGCAATCCGACACCCACACACGAAATTGCGTTTTGAAAAGTTTTTTGACAATACTTATAAGATGTAAGTGTATTAATTTCGGCAATCATAAGAAACTCCTTTATTCTGTGAGCTCAGAATACACAGTTATTCTTTGAAATTCAAATCAATGATTATTTCAAATTATTACAAAAATCTTCATACCCAATCTGTTTTATTAAAAAACATGCCTTTTAAGCTGACTTTTTAACTTGACTTTCTAAGATAAAACCGATAAAAATACTCTATTATGTCAGCACAAAAAAGAATACAAAAAACACTTCAAACCATTCGCATTTTACGCCATAAAACATATAAAAAGGCGGGGGTAATTCAGCATCGCAAAAATTTGGATTTGGCTCTTCGTTCTTTTTTGATTTTTTTAGTCAGCACTATTATTTTGCTCCTTTCATGGTCTATCTTTAAAACGCCTACAGAGCCAGCTACATCCTCTAGCCTCATCGAGATTAACACTGCTCTGGAAGAAGTGCATCCGGAATTAGATACGAATGCGCCGGTTATCAGCCCTGATAGCGCAGCTTCTCTCACTTTGTTGGAGCAACAAGCTGCCCGCGGCGAAATTCAGTTAAAAACATTGTCTTTGGAGCCCAAAGAAACCCTTTATGAATTACTGACAACAGCAAAAATCAGCGCACAGGAGGCGTTGGAAATTGCCGATGCACTGGATGTTTTAATTAACACAAAAACACTTAAGCCGGGAGAAAAATTTTACCTGTTTTTAGATAAAGAAAACACCTTTCTCGGTCTTTCGTTCAATCAACGCAATACCGACACCATAGGCGTTTTAAAAGAAAAGGACGGAACTTTAACTCCTTTTTCGGCAGAAGGTCGTGTCGAAACCATTACCGAGCGTATTTCGGGTACCATTGAACGCACCTTTGCCGGCTCTGCTAAAAAAGCTGGCGTCCCAGACTCTCTCATTGCTCAAATTACAGGCGCATTAGATGGAGAAATAGATTTCAATTCCGATATAAAACCCGGCCAAACATTTGAGATTATCTTTGAAAAGAAAATAACCGCTTCGGGATTGGAGCTCGGCGACAAAGAGCTTTTATATATCGGCTTAGAGGTCGGCAAACACGGAATTCATCGCTACGCTTGGACAGATGGCTCCAAAGTTACCGCTTTTTATAACGCCCGAGGAATCAGCGCCCCGCAAACCCTTTACAAACGCCCCCTCAAAGCCCGTGCTCGCCTGTCATCTGCCTTTGGAAAACGCCGCCACCCGATTTTGCTCTATGAAGTTTTTCATAAAGGGGTTGATTTAGCCGCTCCCATGAACACACCGATTTTTGCAGCCGGTGATGGAGTTATCGTTCAACTGGGACGTAAAGGCTCTTATGGGAAATACATTAAAATCCGACACGCTGGCGGTTATCAAACAGCCTATGCTCATATGAACGGCTATCGCGGAGATTTAAAAGTCGGTTCCGTTGTAAAACGAGGCGAAACAATCGGCTATGTTGGTTCCACCGGTCGCTCTACCGGTCCACACCTGCACTTTGAAGTGATAAAAAATAATAAAGTGGTTCATCCGTTCGGCACTAACGTGATTCAACAAAAACGCTTAACAGGCTTTGAATTGGAACAATTTCAATCTTTTGCCGAACAATTACATCCTGACTATGCAAAACATTTGGCCGGTCCATTGCCACCGATTCCTTCTCCAAAACCGGCCGGCATTCAAAAATCCTCTCAAAAGAAATAAGCTAAAATAAAAATTCGGTTCCTTTTTCCGACAAGTTGGAAGTGGCTTCCGGTGCCGTATTTTCTTCTGCTAAAAAAGTCTTAATCGGCGCATAACTTTTGCGATGATACGGACTGACGCCATACTTTTTTAATCCCTCAATATGCTCTTTCGTTCCATAACCGGCATTTTTACCCCAATGATAAAAGGGATATTGCTCACCCAATTCAGCCATCAACCGATCCCGCAACACTTTGGCTACAATGGATGCCGCGGCAATAGATAAAGAAATGGAATCTCCTTTCACCACAGCTTGACTTTTCCAAGACCAATCCGGCAAGCGATTTCCGTCAATTAAACAATAATCCACACGATACCCTTGCCCTTCCACCTGCTTTAATGCACGCTTCATAGCTAAAAAAGTCGCTTGTAAAATATTTAAACGATCAATTTCTTCCGGACTTGCCTGCCCCACACCGATAATCGCATTAGAATTTAAAATTAACTCATAAATTTTTTCTCGCTTGACGGCGGATAATTTTTTTGAATCGTTAATTTGAGCGGCTAATTGAGGCTCTATTTCCAAATTCGGCCAACACACACATGCCGCCATTACCGGTCCGGCCCACGGGCCACGGCCCACTTCATCTATTCCGAAAACAAGAGCTTTATCCGGAAATTTTTGCTCTAATTCAAAACTGGGCATACCCGCTCCCGAATCTGCTCATAAGACATCAAATTTTGAATCGGCCCCAACGCCGCCAATACCGGCGCTCCACTAAAAATCCGATCAGCCAACGCCTCTAAATCCGAGCGCTGAACCGCTTCAATTTTTTGAATCAATTCCGTTTCTGAAATAACACGTCCGCGCATCAATAAGTCCAACGCATTACTTTCGGCATGGGCCGTAATGTTCTCCAACCGCATCAATAATCGGGCTTTTAACTTTGCTTTGGCACGCGCCAGTTCTTCCTCAGAAAGACTGCTGCCCAATCTGGCAATTTCATCACATAATACCGGCATTAATTCGCACACCTGCTCTTCGCCTGTTCCGGCATAAACTCCAAACGTTCCCGTATCACTTTCCGGTGAATGAAAGGCATAAATGGAATAAACCAAGCCACGTTTTTCGCGAATTTCCTGAAAAAGACGTGAGGACATCCCGCCCCCTAAAATACTTGCCAACACATTGGCAGCATAATAATCCGGATGCTCATAAGAAACCCCTTCAAAACCCAACACCAAATTAACCTGCTCATGCGCTTTTTGAACGCGTTTTTCACCTCCTTGATAACGCGACGCAACCGCAACCGGTGCCGGATTGGAACCGATTTCAACAAATAATTTTTCACAAAGCGCCAAAAAATCCGAATGGTGCACAGCCCCTGCGGCACTGATAACCATATTTGCAGCCTGATAATTTTGCCGCATATAATCCAACACATGCGCCGATGTAAAACTTTGCACTTTTTCAGCCGTTCCCAAAATAGAACGTCCCAACGGCTGATCCGGATAAGCCGCCTGATTAAAATAATCAAACACCAAATCATCCGGCGTGTCATTTTGCATATTGATTTCCTGCACAATCACGCCTTGTTCTTTGGCCAATTCAGCCGGCGCCATCACAGAATGCTGTAAAATGTCAGCAATTAAATCAATTCCCAAAGCAACATCTTCTTTTAAGACTTTCACATAATACGCCGTCACATCACGCCCTGTATAGGCATTCATAATACCGCCCACATTTTCAATCGCACTGGAAATGTCATACGCCGACCGCGTTTTTGTTCCCTTAAACGCCATATGCTCCAACACATGCGAAATTCCATTGTTTTCAGCGGTTTCAAACCGTGCACCCACACCAACCCAAACACCGATAGAAACGGTTTGAGCCTTTTCATCGGAATCCGTTATTAAACGCATTCCATTTTTCAATTTGGAAATCCGAATCACTTTAAAAATCCTTCAATTATTGATCTGCCCGAACCGGCCCGATATTAATATCACCTTCACTGGACGGTTGACGCTCCACAAAACGCATTAACAAATATCCGGATGCTCCGCCACGTACCATTTCGCCGGCACCAATGGTATAATACGCACCCAACGTTCCATAGTCAAAATCCACATAATCAATGTTATATGAGGCATTTAAAGCGGAATTACCCGTTGTTGTAAAGCGACAATCAAAACCCGGGGATAACATCTGAACCTTATCAATAAAATCAACGGATAAACGCGTAACGGATGATTGACACACCGAACGGATATTGTTGATCTCTACATTATAATCAAAAATCAAATCCAATGCGGTCTGCCCTTTTAACAATTTAGCATCTAGCAATCGAATGGACGGAATTTTAATATCCACATTCAATACATTTGTCTGTGCCGGCACCCGAATGGCATGATTATAACACACATGCGACACCGGATCCGCATCACATAACAAAATATCTTTATTCAAATTGCTTTCAAACAATTTTACCAGACGATTATACAAAAATTCTTTCGTCATGGAATACTCCGCCTTGGCACATTGCTTGGACCGGCAAACTAAAATGGAATAAGGCGTTTTTGGCATTTGAACCACAGGATTTTTTTCAGTTTCTTCAACAACCGGCGCTTCAACCCGAACAGCCGGCTGAACCATTTTTTCTGTTTCAGCTATCTGAATAACCGGCGCTTCAACGGACACCTGAACCGGCGCCGCCACTTCCTGAGCCATCACGGAACCCGCCATTAAAAAACAACCGGCTCCCACGAACAAATTTTGATAAAAACGCATTTGAAACCTCATAAAAAACTTTTCTCTATCAGGCATTTTACCGATAAAAAAACACAAAATCAATACTTATCTTTGAATCCCACTAAAAAATATCAAACGCATAACAAGATAAAATCGCCACCGCAGCTGTTTCAGCCCGCAGAATTGTTTGTCCCAAATGGACACTGACAGCCTTTGGATAGCTACTCATTAATTGAATTTCTGCCGGCGTAAATCCTCCTTCCGGTCCAACAAAAAACGCCACATCCTGGTTACGCGTTAATTGTCCCGCCTGCGCTCCGCGTTCATTTAAAAAAGCTAACATCTGACCGACCGGTAAATCTGCTACCGCCTGAACCAGAGAAACCGCCGGATAAAGGCACGGCACATTCAATCGTTCGCATTGCTCGGCCGCTTCAATTGCAATTTGCTGCAACCGTTCCTGATTGATTTTAGAAACAACACTGCGCGCGCACAAAACCGGATGAATAGAGCGCACGCCTAACTCAACCGCTTTTTGAACCACAAAATCCAACGCTTCTTTTTTAATCACGGCCATATATAAATCGGCTCCGTCCAACGGTGTTTGCTTTTGAACCAAATCCTGAACCAAAACTCGGGCAACTTTTTTATCCAGTTGCTCAATAACTCCTTGCCATAAACCATCGCGTCCATTAAATACGAAAATGGATTGTCCCACTTTTAAACGCATCACGTGTAAAACATAATGATGCTGTTTTTCTGTTAAATTAATAACCTGCCCAACCGATAATGCTTCGGAAACAAACAACCGTATCATTTTTCACTCCGAATAAAAACAGCTGTCGCATCATCGGGCAATGGTGGTTTTGTAAATTCAAAAAATCGTGCCATAATTCCATCAATCGCTTTTTTTGCCGTTTTAGCCGAAAAAGCTTTAAGTACCTGCTTGGCAAATCCATCCTCGCCCAACCGCTCTCCTTCTGCATTCGGTGATTCTGTCAAAGCATCACTGAATAATAAAATACTGTCACCTTTTTTAAACGGAACTTGATAATCCGTATATTCCGGATGCGACGCAATCCCCAACGGCATACCTGCCGTATCCAAAAATGTTTTTTTGCGTCCCGACTTTAAAATCGGATTAGGTGAACCCGCAGCGGCATATTTTAAAATCTTTTTCTTCACATTCCAAATCCCGAAAAAGAAAGTGGCAAATTGCCCTCGTGGCAACAATAATAATAACCGACGATTTAACTCTAATAAAAATGCAGACGGTGTTGTAATACGCCGATTCATAGACGTAATAATGGCATGCAACCGAAACGTATTTAACGCAGCCGATACCCCATGCCCGGAAAAATCACAAATATAAATCCCCACCTCTTCTTCCGAAATCGGAAAGAGCTGCCAAAAATCGCCTCCCAAACGAGAAGATGATTCAAAAAAATGCGCAATATCCAAATGATACTTTTGACGTATCACCTCTAACATTTGATCTGTCGGCAATAATTGTTCCTGCATTTTTTGGGCAGACGCCAATTCCACATCAATCTGCGCCAATTGATCTTTCAAATGCTTAATCAATAATCGATTTTCCAAATGCACTTTAACGCGTGAAAAGAATTCCAATGGATTGAGCGGTTTGATTAAAAAGTCTGTCGCGCCTAACTTAAAAGTCTGGTCTCGGGTTTCGCGAGTATCTGATGCCGTTTGAATCAATACCGGAATATCTCGTGTTTGTTCCGTAGATTTCAAATGATGCAATACCTCATATCCATTCATACGAGGCATTGTTAAATCTAAAATAATCAAATCCGGTTTGTTCGCCGCCACTTTATAAAGCGCTTCAATTCCATCGGCTGCCACCTCAATATCCGAAATCCCCATAATGTTTAAAAACCGACATAATAAGGTTTGATTGCTTTTTTCATCTTCTACAACCAATACTCGACATTTGGATAAATCCGGTGCTGTCGGATTTTTAACTCCCTCTTCGGCAATTTGTTCTGCTGCTTTATAATGATCGGTTTCTTTGAGTAAAAAAGATAACGTAATCTCACGTCCGAAATCGTCAATCGTACACGAATCGGCCGTTCCTGCAATTAAACGTAATCCTCGACCGGATTTTGCAGATACGGACGGCATTTGCTGCATATCGGTTTGAACCGTATAACCGGCTCCCTCATCACGAATTTTAATTTCCAGCTTTTGTTCATTCCAAGTAGCCACAATACTCAAAGACTTGCGCGCAAAAGTCGGATCCTTCAAACGCGCTGATAATAACTTTGTATATTTCATAAAATCGCGTGCCGTCTGCCTCAATTCGCTGGACAAACCTAAATTACCATGCGTCAAACCATTTACCAATGCTTCATGCAATGCCATGTGAATACCCGCAAAACGCCCCATCGAAAAATTCAATCGCTGCCGTAAAGCTTCGGTAAAAATTTGTGCAATATCACATTGGTAAATAACCGGACCGGTTAACAACACACCCAATGTTTGATTTAATTTAACGGATTTTTCCTTTTTTAAAAACTGAACGATGGATTTCTCCAACGCATTGGCATCTAAAATATTTTCAATCGGCAGATTCAATAAGGCTGTCAATTTTTGATTATTGATTTCTCCAGCTAAAACACAAACCCCTACAGGTATTTCATCGGTTTTTCCATTTAAAATTTTTGGTTGTGCTGTTGTCGGCCATAATTTCAACCCCGCAGCTTTGGCAATCTGACGTGTTTTTTGAAGAGAAACGGAATCCGTTGTTAAATACTGCATCTTCTATCCTTTTTTGCTATCATAGCGCAAAGAATCCCTAAAAAACAAGTTGTTTTTTCAATAAAATCGTTTTATAACCCTCTTATGGAAATATCATTCATCACAACTTTAAAAACTCTTCAAAATCAATTGATAAATACTTGCCCATGGCGACGGGAAACAATTCTCACTCAAACAAAACAAAGCTATCGGCTTTTTGCACACTTTTATTTTCCGATTCTAAACAAAAATTTACCAGCCGAGCTGACTCCCTTTTGGCTGGATTGGTGCCAAAAGCATCAACCACCTGCTGATTGCTTAATAGCTCCGACCGGACTGTTTTTAAACCTATCTTTTTTGGGAAAAATGCCTTTTCCCAACACAGCATTTTTAATTTTTGATTTAGCCGACGTTTTAACACATGACACTCTTTTTCAAAAATACCTAAAACAAAAACCGCCCGCTCAAAAAATCGTCCTGACCGTTTCAGATACCGCTCTTTTAGCACTCACGGACAAGGAACATTTAACGTTTGATTTTTTGTATCTCCCTTCTCAAAAAGCAACCTCTTTCCTGCCTGAAAAAAACATTTTTCATGTTCAAACGGCGGAGGATTATCGCCTTTTACCCGCTGCAAAAACCATACATATCGGTGGCACGTTTATAGAAACCTTTTTATCCCAAAAACGCTATCAAAAATGTCCTTTTTCAAAAGAATGTACCTCACAAGCTTGCACAACCATCAGCAGTCATTCGGCTCATTTTTTAAAGTGTGCTGATCCGACTTTTTTAACTCATCATTTAACAGAGCTTTCCCATGAAATCCGATAAAGTCCTGGACCATTTAGCTTATATCCAAAAACGCATTTTTAAAGGCTTCGCTTTATTCTTGGCAACAAGCACACTGTCCGAATCTGAACGCCTGCAATGGCAGGAATTGAGCACCCCGCTTTTAAACGCGAAAAAAGCCCTTTTATTTACATTAAAAAATGAAGATACTTTGCTTTTTTTTAATAATAATAAAGCACCCGTTTTAATGGATTTGATGTTTCAGTTAAAAACTATTATTCCCAATCTTCAGCAAAAACATTTTGATTTAAAAAAACAATTTGATACTTTATCTCAACTTATTTATGACATTCAAATTTTTCCCTCACAAAAAAAGGCTTTAAAGGTCCTGAAAAAACTTCCGACCAATCCCCTGACTTTGAATCAATTGGAAAATCTTTTAATTCTTTTAACCCCTGCTTGCCTGATGGCAAATCTACCCGTTCAAAATAACTGTTTAAAGCTGGATTTAACTTACCTACGTCAAAAATTATTCCCGCAAATAGACTTAACGTCAAACCCGATTTTAGCCGAACTGTTATACCAACAACTGACGAAAAGAATTCCACACACTTCTGATTTATTTTACCCAACCTATGTTTTGGATTTATCAGATAAAACACCACCACGCATTATCCTGCGCTTGTCTGATATTATAAAGCATTTAAGTGTTTATCAATCTTATCGAAATGCCCACCCGGATACCCATATTTTAATTCAAAAAGATATTTCTGCTTCCGCCTTAAATTTAACAAAATTGCAAGATTGCTTTGTTTCGTTTCTGTAAAAAACTCTCCTTTAAAGGCTCCACCTTGCAAATTAAACAAAAATAATGTATATATACGCAAAACATAAAAGGAGCTGCCATGAAAAAATTAAATCCAATCATGATTTCGGGGAAAGAGGTTATTCCTCTGATTGAAGGCGGAAAAGGAATCGCCGTTTCCACAGGAGCCTCAGCAGGCGCTTGGGCCAAAGCAGGCGCTGTCGGAACCCTTTCCGGCGTTTTTGCTGATATTGTTGATGAAAAAGGAAACATTGTACCAAAGGTCTACACACGCAAATCCCGAAAAGAACGCCATGACGAGTTAATTGAAATGTCCATTAAAGGCGGTATCTCACAAGCTCGTATCGCACATGAAATTGCGGGAGGAAATGGCCGTATTCACATGAATGTTCTATGGGAAATGGGGGGTAGTATCCCTATTTTAGAAGGCGTGATGAACTCTTGCGAATCATTAGTACAACGCATGCGGGAAAAAGCGCCTGAAAAGTATCAAGATAAAATCACGGCGGTTGGTGAAAAAGTACAACAAACACTTGGCACCTTACGCTTTAAAGTGAACACAAAAATTAAAGAAACCGCTCCCGTTGTTGAAGGTATGCTGGGAGAAGTTAAGAATTTGGTTCATGGGATTACCTGTGGAGCCGGAATGCCCTATAAATTGGCTGAAGTAGCATCTCGTTATGGGATTTATTATTATCCGATTGTATCATCTGCGCGGGCATTTCGCGCCTTGTGGCTGCGTTCTTATAAAAACTGTTCACAATATTTAGGCGGCGTTGTTTATGAAGATCCGTGGTTAGCGGGTGGTCATAACGGCCTTTCTAATTCCGAAGATCCGGAAAAGCCTCAACGACCTTATGAACGACTGATAGAATTACGCAAACAAATGAATGAATATAATCTGCAACATGTTCCCATTATCATGGCCGGCGGCGTTTGGACTTTGTCCGAATTTGAAGACTATATTGATAATCCGGAAATCGGTCTATTGGCTTTCCAATTGGGGACACGTCCATTATTAACACAAGAAAGCCCTGTTGCCAAAGCCTGGCAAGGCTGCCTGCGCAGTCTGAAAAAAGGTGATGTGGTATTACAACAATTTTCACCGACAGGTTTTTACTCTTCCGCTGTCAATAACAAATTTTTGCGAGATCTCTTTGAACGGAAAGATACCGAAATGCCTTATTTAGACAAACCGGAAGGAATTTTCGTCAAACCTTTTGAAGTATCTAAAGCACATACAGTTTATTTAACGATGCATGATCGGAAACGTGCCGATGAATATATAAAGAATGGGAAACCAATTGCGGTTCGGACACCGGATCATTCTTTAATCTTTTTATCAAAAGAAGAAGAAGCCATGATCAAACAGGACCGCATGAATTGCGTCGGCTGTTTATCTGCTTGCCAATTTTCCGGCTGGTCACAAGCAACCGGACATTTGGATAGATTGCCGGATGCGCGCTCGTTCTGTATTACAAAAACATTAACTGCAATTGCACACGGGGAAAGCATTGATAATAATCTTATGTTTGCAGGACACATGGCTTACCGCTTTTCTGAGGATCCGCTTTATAAAAACGGACATATACCAACTGTTCAAGAATTAATTGATGTGTTGTTAAGTGGGAAATAAATAAAGAAAAACCCCTTCCTCTTCTGGAAGGGATTTTTTAAATCCGACCACTCATTTGAGTCAACCGCTTAATACGATTTTCAATACTGGGATGAGTGCTGGTTAATCCGTCAAAAGCAAGCGCTTTTTCTCCGGGATCAAAAATACACGCCACGGCCATATCCGTTCCATCTAATACTTCTACACGCGCATCCTTACTTATTTTTTGAAGAGCGCTGGCCAATGCCATCGGATTGCGCGTAATCAATGCCGCTGTTGCATCGGCATTATACTCATTGGTTCTGGAAATTGCCAAGCGAATCAAAGGAGCAACAATCCAATTAAACAACAATAAAGAAAGCCCCATAATCATAATCAACGCAGCCGCATTATTTTTACTATCCCGTGACCGCACACGAATTAAAATATTGCCTAAAAACCCCAAAATACCAATCCCCGAAATAATCAATACATTGAGCCGCACATCTCTATTGCCGATATGTGCCATCTCATGAGCGATCACGCCTTCCAATTCCAACGGCTCCAAGGCTTTAATAATTCCACTCGTCAAAGCAATTGATGCTTTTTGAGGAGAAATTCCCGTTGCAAAAGCATTTAAAGACTCATCTTTTATAACATACACCTTAGGCGTTGGCAATCCGGCCGCTAAGGCAACATTTTGAACGGCTTTAAAAACTTTTTTATGTTCCGTACTTTTGTCAGATAACGGCGTGGCATGAGCAAACCCCAACATCATCTGATCTCCAAAGAAATAGGAAATCATCATCCACACCAATGCCCCGCCTAAAACAAACGGCGCCCAAGATTTAAAAAAATCCATTCCATAAACAAGCGCCTCCGGATCACCGGCAAAAAACAACCAAACCAATCCGAAAAAAATGGCACACAACGAAATCGGGAACAATAAAATCAAGAAAAAAGACTTTATATTATTCCGCCGAATATGATCATAAACTGTGGCAGACATTTTATCTTCCTTTAAAATTGAACTTTCGGAGCATTTTGAGCCAATACTTTCTCCTGCTCATCTAATTCAAAATAATTTTCCGGCTTGAAATGAAATAAATTCGCCACGATATTGCTGGGAAACATTTCAATTTTGGAATTTAAACTCATCACCATTGTGTTATAAAATTGACGAGCAGCCTGAATTTTTGTTTCTGTATCAGATAACTCCTGTTGCAATTCCAAAAAGTTCGTGTTGGCTTTTAAATCCGGATAACTTTCAGATAACGCAAAAAGAGATTTTAAAGCCTCCGTCAACATATTTTCATTAGCACTTTTATCTACGCCAACCTCTTTTGTATCCATTGCTTTTGCCCGTGCTTGCACAACAGCATCCAATGTTTCTTTTTCATGTTTGGCATACCCTTTTACCGTTTCAACCAAATTCGGGATCAAATCATACCGCCGTTTTAATTGCGTATCAATCGTGCTCCACGACTCACGCACCCGTTGCCGTGTGATAACCAATCCGTTATACACAAACACGAAATAAAGAGCTAACACGCCTAAAACAATCACAACATATAACATTTTAAATCCTTTCAAATTGACAAAAAGTGAACAATGGATTAACATTACACAAAATAATTTAAAAAAGAAAGGATTTTTTATGCATCCCTGGCATCAAGTTGAATTATATACAGATATTCCCGATTTAGTTCCAGCAATTATTGAGGTGCCAAAAGGTTCACAAATTAAATATGAGCTAGATAAAAAAAGCGGTTTAGTTAAGATTGATCGTGTTTTATACAGCGCCGTTCATTACCCTGCAAACTATGGATTCATTCCTAAAAGTTTCTGTGCCGATAATGATCCTTTGGATATTTTGGTTTTAGGACAAGTTCCTGTGGTCCCTTTATCTATTATGCGAGCAAAACCAATCGGCGTTATGAAAATGATTGATGGAGGCGTCGCCGATGATAAGATTATTGCGGTTCATCAAGACGACCCTGAATATGCTCATTACAACCATATAGACCAACTTCCTCCTCACACTTTAAAAATGTTGCGTCAATTTTTCGAAGATTATAAAATACTGGAACATAAAGAAGTTAAAATTGAAACTTTTTTGGGTCCGATTGAAGCTAAGAACATCATTTTAAAAGCCCTCAAATTATACGATACCGAAAAAGAAAACCTGATCGGATATATAGAATGCCTCAAATAGAAAACATCTCTTCCGTTCTTCAAATTTCCTCTCTTTTTGAAGCCTTTTGTATTGATATGTTCGGTGTTATCTATGATGGTAGCGCTTTTTATCCTCAAGCATTGTCCGCATTAGTAACCCTTAAGAAACAAGGCAAAAAGATTTATATTCTTTCTAATGCCACAAAACCAGCTGCTCAATTGGAATCAGAATCCTCTTTAAAGGGCTTTTTAAAAACCATTCACTATGACGCTTTTCTTTCTTCGGGATCTGTTCTGGAAAAAGAAGTCGCAAACGGCTTTTTTGAACGCTTAAGCCACAAAAAAGATTATCGCTTTTACATGATTGGTTTTAAACCGCACACGCTTTTTGCCGATATTGAAAATCATCTGACAAATGATATGAAGCAGGCAGATTTTATCTACTTCGGCTCACCTTCATCTCATGATAAAATAGCGCTGAATTTAAACCATCTGCTACCCGAATTGAAACAAGCATTATCTCTTCAAAAAACGGCCGTTTTGGCAAATCCTGATTATCATGCCTTTCAGGGAAAAACAAAATACTGTGCACAAGGTTCCATGGGAAAATGGTATGAAGAACGAGGCGGAAAAGTCATTTGGATTGGCAAACCATTCCCCTTGATTTATCAATATGCTGAACAATTGGCTGCAACTCCTGCTAACCATATGTTGATGATTGGTGATACCATCCGCACGGATATTGTCGGCGGTAAAAACGCGGGAATGAAAACACTACTCATTACCGGCACCGGCATTACTGCCGATGCTTTAAAAAATGGCTTTGATTTGCAAACTCTCTGTCGTCTGGAAGGTGCCATACCGGATTACACCATTGAAAGGTTTTTATAAATGACATTTGAACTGCACCCGAATTTACAAAAAAAAGATTTTATCTGCGATTTGGATTTTTGCCGCGTTTTATTTGAAGACAATAGAAATTACCCTTGGATTTTTTTAGTCCCGCGCCAAGAAAACGTTAAAAACATGTTGGATTTACCAACCCCTGCACGTTTACAATTGATGCGGGAAATTGAGCGTGCCGAAACGGCGATGAACCGCCTTTTTAAACCGGATCAAACGAATGTTGCCATGATTGGAAACATGACGCCGCAACTGCATGTACATATTATTTGCCGCTTTAAAAACGATGCCGCTTGGCCAAAAACGGTTTGGAGCGAAAAACCCATTCCTTATGAACCGGACGAAAAACAAAAATTGATTAAACAAATAAAACAGGAGATTTTAAAAGATGACTAAAACAGCAATCCTTATTCCCACCCGTTTAAAATCCACCCGTCTGCCTAACAAACCATTGGCGTCAATAAATGGAAAGCCCTTAATTCAACATGTGTGGGAACATGCCGTTCATGTGCACGGAAAAGAGGATGTGTATATCGCTTCAGGTGATCAAGAAATCATTGATGTTGCCCAAACATTCGGCGCAAAATGCATTTTAACCGATGCATCCTTACCGTCCGGCACAGATAGAATCGCCGCCGCCTTGCGAGAAATTGACCCTACCGGCGAAAAATACGATATCGTTGTGAACTTTCAAGGCGATGGCATTAACGTTGATCCCCATTTAAATTTAGAATTGGTGGATTTATTGAAAAAAACCGATGCCGATATCGTCACGGTTGGCAAAAAAATTACCACTTCAGAAGAATTAAATAACCCAAACTATGTTAAAATTGCAATGGGTTTACGTGGTGCAGAAACAATCGGTCGAGCACTTTATTTTTCCCGCTCCCGCGTACCGTTTAATCGAGATAATACTCCTCAAAAAGACTTTGGCTATTGGCATATTGGTATTTATGTGTACAAAGCCAGTGCATTAAAAAAGTTTGTCTCTTTACCTGTCGGCATTTTAGAAGACACCGAAAAGCTGGAGCAGTTACGCGCTTTGGAAAACGGTATGTCCATTTACGCTAAAATTGTGGAGAGTATTAAATTAGTGGAAGCTGCACCGGCTGATATTAACACCCCGGAAGAGCTTGCTGAAGCAGAAAAATATATGAAATAAAAAAATGATTAATACGCATTTTTAAAAGAAGCAGAAATCTATTCCTTGATTTCCCCATCCTCCATCGTTTTCTGACCGACAAAATACTTCTTGAATTTCTGGGATTGTTTTTGATCCAACTTTATAATGATGATAATTTGAATAATAAACAATGTTTTCTATATCGTATGTTTTGGCCACAAATGATTTGCACAATTTATCATCTCTTTTTTGATTTGTAAGTCTATATCCAAAACAAAATACCTTACCATATGCACTATTTGTTGTATAAGTATACCATGTTGCTTCATTCGAAAAATAATATCTTTGATCTTTTTGAGAACCGGAGGGCCTTGAGCAATATTTTTTCTCTAAATAATTATCACAAAAATATTTGGAAAAATAAGAAACTCCATCAGAATTAGAAAAATAAGGACTTCCTTTTTTTGGATATTCCATATCTATACTCAATGAAAAAGCAGATAGAACATCCAAAATATCATTTTCAAAAATATTGCGCATTGCCATTCGATAGGCAGCTATTCCTCCAATGGATAATATTCCAATTACAAATAAAACCCCCAACATTTCAATCATTGAGCGTCCTATTTGTGATTTATAACAATTTTGTTTCATTTAATCCCTTTCTTTAAATATAAGCACTTCCAACCGCTTCTTGAACAGATTTATAACCACGACTTTTTAACAACCGTACCAATTCTTTATTAATATCATTTGCCACATTCGGGCCCTTATACACCATTGCGGTGTTAATCTGAATTAACGTTGCACCCGCTTTAATCATCTCAAAAGCTTCAACTCCTGTCGAAATTCCTCCGGCTGCAATAATGGGAATTTTGCCATTCGTGTGTAAATAAATTTGCCCAACTAATCGCAACGCGTGCTTATACAACGGTCGTCCGGACAACATTCCCACCCGAATTTTTTTATCCGAAACAATACCTTTGGATTGCTTTGCTAAATTCATCACTCCCCCCACAATCAATCCATCTACACCGGCTTCTACCATCATATCGGAAACCAACGGAATTTCCATTTCGCTCAAATCCAACGGCAACTTGATAACAAGCTTGGGTGTTGATAACGGAGCTGCTGTTTTAATCGCTTTTTGCACTGATTGAATTACCGGCAAAATAATGCTTTTTTCGGAAATCGTTTTGTAAAGCTCACAATCCGGATGTGCAAAATTCAAGGTAATATAATCACAATAAGGAGCCACTTTTGCCGCCATCATTGCAAACTCTTCATCATACGGCATTAACGAACCCTTCTTAATGTTTGCATCTTCATTTTGTGAGGTAGATGTAATACTCACTCCAACAATAGAGGGCAAATGCCGCCGGGCCGCCAACACCGGTACAATCGTAGAAACCCCCGGATTGCGATATCCCATACTTTGCACCAAAATAGCCTGATCCCGCTTTAAATACTGAATGATTTTCATCGGATATTCTGCTTCCAATGTGTAAGACCCGAATTCGCCGAATCCCCACCCGATTTCAATCAATCGATCAATGATATTCCCACGTTTATCCACCCCTGCACCGACACCAATCGGATTTTTAAAAACCTTTCCCCATAAGCGAACACTCAAAGCCGGATCAAAGCGCGTTTTTGCGGGAAAAGAACCATCTCGCAATCCCCAATTCATCAACCGATGCGACAAATCCGGATTAATTTTCGTAATCACCCATAAAAACAAACGAAAAATCAAATTACTAAGCGTTTTCGGCTTTTCGGGTCGGGACATATTATGCCTCCTTGTATTTAATTTTTAACTCTTCAACACGCTCCGGCGTCACTTTTTGAAATAATGGCTCCGTCATTGTAAACGCCTCACCTCCTTTTAAGAAGCTCAAGAAAGAGGACGCGTCAAATCCGGCAAAATCAACCGTTTCAGGTTTTAATCCCAAAATATCCAACATCTTTTGTGCTACTGTCGGCATAACCGGCAAATTCAAAAGCGCATATAAACGAATCAAATTGAATCCTGTATTTAAAATTGTACCGGCGCGCGCTAAATCTGTCTTGGCGGCTTTCCATGGTTCCGTTTTGGCAATGTAATTGTTTCCGGCCACCCAAATTTCACGCAAAGACGCCAGGGCTTTTCTGAATTCTAAGCCATCCATGTATTTAACATAATCCGCCACTAACACATTCAGTGTTTGATATAACTCCGTTTCATCGGTGGTGATTGTTCCTTGAGCCGGCACATGCGTGCCAAAATTTTTTTCACTCATTTTCAACACCCGATTGATAAAATTACCCAACACATCGTTTAAATCTTTATTAATGGTCGCGGCAAACAAATCAATCGTAAAATTAGTGTCATCAGATTCCGGCGCATTCGCCATCAACCAATAACGCCAATAATCTGCCGGATACTCTGCCACAGCCTGATCTAAGAAGATACCGCGTTGCGCCGATTTTGAAAACTTACCTCCGGCAAAATTTAAAAAGTTAAAGCCTTTTAAGAAAGAAACTTCCGTCCATTTTTCACCCGATCCGCGTAATGACGCCGGGAAAAACACCGTGTGAAACGGAATGTTATCTTTTCCCATAAACTCCGTATGACGCACCTCATCCGGATTCAACCACCAATCTTCCCAATGTTCACCCTTTTGATCCAAACATTCCTTTGTAATACCGATGTATCCGATCGGTGCATCAAACCATACATAAAAAACCTTGCCTTCAAATCCGTCTTTTGGAACGGGGAATCCCCATTTTAAATCGCGCGTAATTCCACGTTCCTGTAATCCTTCTTTCAACCATTTTTTAGCGGTTGTATAAGCAATATCCGGCCAAATACCTTTTTTGGTCTCAATCCATTTTTCCAAATCCGCCTGCATTTTCGGCAATTGCAAAAACAAATGCTTTGTTTCTTTAATTTCAATATTTGAACTTCCCGAAATCGCACTTTTCGGATTAATAAGCTCAGTTGGGTCTAACAATTTTGTGCACTTTTCACATTGGTCCCCTTTGGCCTTTTCGTATCCGCAATACGGACATGTCCCAACGACATAACTGTCCGGCAAAAACATACCATCATCGGCGGAATATGCCTGTTTAGTAATTTTTTCGGTAATGTATCCGTTTTGATCCAATCCGTTAAAAATGCGATAGGTTAACTCCTTGTTGGCATCCGAACTGGTCCCTCCAAAACAATCAAACGAAATGTTAAATCCGTCATACATCTGTTTGTGCAATGCATGATATTTTTTGCAATACTCCGCAACATCCATTCCTTCTTTTGCCGCCCCCACTTCAGAGGGAGTTCCATGCTCATCAGTTCCACCGACAAACAACACATCTTCTCCTTTTTGGCGTAAATAACGAGCATACACATCCGCCGGCAATAGGCAGCCGATTAAATGCCCTAAATGCGGTAAACCGTTCACATACGGCAACGCGCTGGTAATCAGTTGTTTTGTCATTTTTAAATCCTTTCAAAATTTGTTTTGGTCAGTGTAGCAAAAAATCCCTCGAAAGACAAGGGATTATATGAACTTTTTCAGTTTTTTCTTGCTTTTCGCAAAAAAATAAATTATACTGCCTTTATTCAATCTCTTATTAGTGAAAGGATAAAAAAATGGCACGTGTTACAGTTGAAGATTGCGTTGCAAAAGTTCCCAATCGTTTTGATTTAGTTTTAATTGCCGCAAATCGCGCAAAAGCATTGGCTTCCAGCCAACCGACTTTGGATCGCGATAATGATAAAAACACCGTTTTGGCACTACGTGAAATTGAAGAAGGAACCATTGATTTGAATACGGTAAAAGAAGGGATCATCATCGGCATGCAAAAATATGTCGGTGCACAAGAAACCGAATCGGATGCCGAAGAAATCAAAGCTGTTGAAGCCGAAATTTTCGGAGATAAACTTTACACAGATGCTGAATTTGTTGAATCTGATTCTTTCCAAGTTTTGGATGATTTAAACGCCTAACCAATCAGGGAGGGCTTAATCGGTGCTTAGACAATACGAACTCGTAGAACGCGTTAAATCCTATGACCCCACGGCAGATGAAGAGGCATTAAACCGCGCCTATGTGTTTGCAATGAAGATGCACACGGCACAAAAACGTGAATCGGGCGATCCTTATATTTCACATCCGGTAGAGGTTGCTGGCATTTTAACGGATTACCGATTGGATGCTGCCACAATTATCACCGCTCTGCTACACGATACAGTGGAAGATACTCCTGCTTCTTATGCAGATATTAAATTACTATTCGGTGAAGATGTTGCTAATTTAGTAGAAGGCGTCACGAAACTTTCTAAAGTTCAAATTCAATCCGAAGCCTCCAAACAAGCGGAAAACTTTCGAAAATTAGTACTGGCCATGAGTCAGGACATCCGTGTTTTGCTCATTAAGCTTGCCGACCGCTTACATAATATGCGTACTTTGCATTTTTGCAAAAGTCCGGAAAAGCGCAAACGCATTGCTACTGAAACAATGGAAATTTATGTACCTTTGGCAGAACGCATTGGTATGGAACAAATGAAAAACGAACTGGAAGATTTGGCTTTTCAAACCATTCATCCGGAAGCCTATGAATCCATTAAAACACGCTTGGATTTCTTACGAGAACAAGGAAAAGATAATATCAAAAAAATTATCACCGCCCTCAAAGCAGATTTAAAGGAAAACGGCATTAAAGGCGATGTTTCCGGTCGAGAAAAACGCCCTTATTCTATTTGGCGCAAAATGCAAAAACAAAATATTCCCTTTGAACAAATCTGCGATATTATGGCTTTTCGCATCATCGTTTCAACATTGGAAGATTGCTATAAAGTGCTGGGCGTAATTCACACAAAATATCCTATGATTCCCGGTCGTTACAAAGATTATATTTCCACTCCCAAACCCAATGGTTACAGATCCATTCACACCGGCGTTTTAGGACCAACCAAACACCGAATTGAAATTCAAATCCGCACTAAAGAAATGCATGAAGTTGCAGAACTCGGTTTGGCAGCTCATTGGCAATATAAACAAGGCGTTCATCGTGATGGTAAGCAATATCGCTGGCTGCGAGATTTACTAGATTTATTGAATCATGCGCAAGATCCGAACGAATTTTTGGAACACACCAAAATCGCTATGTATCAGGACCAAGTTTTTTGCTTCACTCCGAAAGGTGATTTGATTACCTTGCCTAAAGGGGCTACAGCTTTAGACTTCGCTTATGCGGTTCATTCCCGAATTGGAGACTCCTGTATCGGTGTCAAAATCAACGGTCGTATTTCACCGGTACGCACAATTTTGCAAAACGGAGATCAGGTGGATATCATGACATCTAAATCGCAACATCCCTCTCCGGAATGGGAACGGTTTGCGGTTACTGCACGTGCAAAATCTTGCATTCGTCGCTATTTGCGTGCACAAAAACGAGAGCAATTTATTGAGTTGGGACGTCAAATGTTTGCTAATATGAGCCGTGAAAATGATATCCCTTGGTCAGATAAATCTTTAGAACCGTTTTTAGCTGATTTTAAACAAAACACAATCGATGATTTACTAGCCGCCGTCGGCGAAGGGTTAATTCCTTTTACGGAAGTTTTCCGAAAAATACATCCGGAACACAAACTCCGACTAAAAAAGGCTATTTCTATTTTCAAAAAATCGCGCAAACCACTGACTGAAAACGACACGAAAACGCCAATTAAAGGTTTAATTCCGGGCATTTCACTCAGTTATGCTAAATGTTGCCATCCGATTGTCGGGGATGCAATTACCGGTATCGTTACCACCGGAAAAGGTATTACCATTCACACCAAAGATTGTGATGTTCTGAAAAAATTCAAAGATGAGCCGGAACGTTGGTTGGATGTCGAGTGGAATCGAGAGTTGATGAAAGATAAACGCTTGCCTGTTCGAATCAAATTGTCCTTATCTGATCGTCCCGGAGCTTTAACCGAAGTACTGAATATTTTAGCTCGTTATAATTCTAATGTTGAAAACTTAAACACATTGGATCGGAGCGGCGATTGGACTGATGTAAATATGGATATTAGCGTGCTGGATACCAATCAACTGGATTCTATTTTAAATGATTTAAATAGCTTGAAAATTGTTTCCAATGCTCATCGACTGAAATTATAAAATTTACCGAAATGAAAAAGACTATACATTTTCTGTATCAGCTGAATAAATTGTTTTATCTTCATCCACAAACAAAACACTGCCTTGCGAATAAGGAATCAATAAACGCCTTATAATTCGATTGTTGGGTAAATAAATCAATTCTTCGGTCGCATGCACTAATAAAGAAAATCGATCTGCCTGCTCTTTTTTATACTGCGCAAAATCTTTCACTTGCGGCAGAAAACCTTTTTCTTGCAATTTATTTAAGTATGCATCAAAAGACGGCTCTTTTTTCAACCAATATGTTTCTAAATGCCATAACTCCGAAAAGGCTTTATTAAAGAAAATCATCTTGCCATGTGCATCAAATAAACACACCCCGGCTGACAATTCTTTCAATACACCTCGATTGGCTTTTAACGCATCCGCCAACAAGTTTTCTAAATTTTCTTCTCGTGTCGTATCTTGCGCATATTGTAAAATGAGCGATTGATTAATTAAATCCGGAATCACTACCTCCTTCCAACGCAATGTGGAATTCTCTTCCAAACTTTCCAATCGCTGACATGCCGTGTTTTTGAATAATATATCTCGTGCCCCATTTGTCAACATCACCGGCAAATGTAATGCATTTAATAAAGTTGTAAGCTGAGCGATACGCTCTCTGGCCTTTTCCAATTCTGCTTGTTTTTCCGCCTGCTGAAATTTTTGTTCGGCAATATTTTGCGCCCATAAAATAACCGCCGGCCGATTTCCGGAAGAAAGAACCATGCCCCGCAACCGAAAAATAGCCGATTCCACTTCACCGCGCACAATAATATCAAAACGCTGTTGATATTTTTCTAATCGCTCAAAAGCCTGCTTTAAAACAATTTTATCCGATGCATTTAACACATCTAAAACCGATTTTAATGAAACCTGCTCATCAGCTAAATTAAATAAAATCCGAAATCTAGCTGAACAAACCCATTCTTCTCGTTGCTTCCCCATAGGCAACACATGAGATAAAAAACCCTCCGGCGCCACATTCAACGAATCTTCCAACACAGCTACCTGATCCAATAAAAAACTTTCCTGACGTTTGTATTTCAAAACCAAAATCACACAAACCAACAAGCCGATAAAAACCCCACCGTAAAACCAAAATAAAACGGATTCCATTAACTGCCTCCGTTTATTTTACGATACGATAGTGCTTCAGAAATATGTGCTGTTTCAATTCGCTCAGACTGCTCTAAATCCGCAATGGTCCGCGCTACTCGAATCATGCGATGATACCCGCGCGCAGATAGCATCATTTTTTCCGCTGCTTTAATTAACAACGCTTTGGCAGGCTCAGATAAAAGGGCAATTTCTTCCAATAACTTTCCATCTGCTTCAGCATTTTTAGCAATCGGTAATCCCTCAAACCGATGCCGGCCAAACTCAATTGCCCGCAATACGCGCGCTCGAATAACTTCAGAAGCCTCGCCGCCACCTTGCCCTAATTCCCAAGGCGCCACCGCCGGCACATCAACCTGTAAATCAATCCGATCCAATAACGGCCCCGAAATTTTGGATTGATATTCTGCCGCACATTTCGGCGCCCGCGCACATTGATGACCGGCTATTCCCAAATAGCCACATTTACATGGATTCATCGCTGCCACTAATTGAAAACGTGCCGGATAAATCACATGACGATTAGCGCGTGCCACCGATACCCGCCCCGTTTCCAACGGTTGACGTAATGCTTCCAGTGTCGTCCGATTAAATTCCGGCAATTCATCTAAAAACAAAATGCCGCGATGCGCTAAAGATACCTCTCCCGGACGCGCCTTTAATCCACCACCCACCATCGCCGGTGTAGAGGCCGAATGGTGCGGATCACGAAACGGACGATTTACCACCAAACGCCCCTCTTTTAATAACCCCGCGACAGAATAAATTTTACTGATTTCTAAAATATCCTCGCTGTTCAGCGGCGGCAAAATAGACGGTAAACGTGCCGCCATCATGGATTTACCTGACCCAGGAGGACCAATCATTAACACATTATGTCCGCCAACAGCGGCAATTTCTAATGCCCGCTTAGCCGTTTCCTGCCCCTTAATATCTTTAAAATCCAAAAAAGAATCGGTCGCTAAATCTGTTTTTCGCTCCGGATACGGCAACGGCTGAAGACCTTTTAAATGATTTAATAAAGCAGTTAAATCTCCTGCTCCCAAAATTGTGTCATTTCCCGACCATAACGCTTCATTTGCCTGAGTATCGGCACAAATAAACCCTCTGTCCGCTCCTTTAGCCGCAACAGCTGCCGGCAAAATGCCGGATACCGCCCGAATAGAAGCATCTAATCCCAATTCCCCCATCACAATATAGGGTTCAATATCAGCGGGCTTTAAAACGCCCATCGCAGCCATCAATCCTAAAGCAATCGGCAAATCATAATGCGTTCCTTCTTTGACCACGTCGGCCGGCGCCAAATTTACTGTAATACGCTTTGCGGGAAGAGAAAGACCAATGGAATGCAAAGCAGCCCGAATCCTCTCTTTACTTTCGGCAACGGCTTTATCAGCCAAGCCCACAATCGTAAAAGCCGGCAATCCGTCCGAAACCTGCACTTCGGTTTTAATTTCTAAAACCTCAATTCCTTCAAAAGCAACCGTATACGTTTTGGCAAACATTTACCACCGCGGAATATTGTTATCCGAGCGCCATTGGCGTGTCGGATAATCAGACGGCCGATCTAAATCTTCCGAACCGGCGAAATGCGGTGCATACCGCAATTGTACATAGCCTAATTTTTCATAAGATTGAATGCAGGTCAAATCCGTGTTCATACAACGCACTAAATCGCGGCCTTGCGGATGTTGCAACACCACCACACAATGAATCATATCTTGCGACACACGCACCTGATCTGCCGGCATTATAGGCATTTCCTGGATTTCCGATTGAACCGGGGCCTGCGCCACGGGCTGTTCAATTTCCATTTCGCCCATCATAACCACCTCAGCCATCATTGGAACATCTTGATAATACACCATCGGCACGCTGGTTAATGTTGTGTAATAAGGGGTAATCGTTGGCACGGCAGGTTCAGCCACCACAACAGGTTCCACCATCGCCCGTTCTTCAACTTTTTGAACCACAGGCGCCTTAACCGGACGAGAAACTTCACGAATAACAGTATATTCTTTTGGTTGTTTAACACAACAAGCCGCCAAGAAACCACATAAAACCAAAGCAAAATAACGCATATGCATCCTCTTTATCAATTGATAAAGCAAGTATAACAAATTTTTTGCTAAAACAAAAGCCTTTTTAACGAAAAAAATATTTTTTTATACCTGTTAACCCTGATGCTTTTGGGCCACCTGTTCTGCAAGCCGATTCAACGCTTCAAAACCGGTGTCTTTCGGATACCCTTTTATCAAAACAGGATCTAAAACCGGAACATTTTTCAAATTTGGGATTAAATTCATTACTTGTGCCGCAATTTGAGTGCCCCAACTGTATGAACCAATCAAACCGACATATTGAACCGATGGACGCAACACATTCAATAAACAAAGTGGCTCCATCACCATCGGATGCGGTCCTGTCAAAACAGTCGGCGAAGCCACAATGATCCCTTTGGCATCTACTAAATCATTAGCCAGCCCCGTCACATCCAAATGCACCGCATCATAGCGCTTTACTTGAATCCCTTTGGACTCCACCTGTTTTTGCAGATAATCCGCCATTGCATCTGTTGAACCATACATAGACACCGACAAAAGAATCATTTTATTTTCTTTTTGAGAAACCCACTTACGATATAAATCAATAATGAATTTGGGTTCTTTATAAACAGGTCCATGACTGGGTGCAATAATTGCCGGATTCAATGCTTCCACCTTATCCAAATACTTTTGCCATACCCGCGCATACGGCATCATAATTTCGCTGTAATACGCTTTAGCCAATGGCACCACTGAATCAGTTCCGTCCCAAAACAAATCGTAATTCGTCATATGCGCGCCAAAAAAATCCGTTGTAAACAAAATTCGTTCCTCTTTCATCCACGCAAACATCGTATCCGGCCAATGAACCCACGGCATCATCATAAATTGTAATGTCTTATCCCCTAACGACAACACATCGCCTTCTCCTACAATCTGATAGCGACTTTTGTCAATCGGCAAAAATTCAGAGGTAATATCCACACATTTTTGATTGGTTACCACCTTGGCTTGCGGGAATAACATTAATAATTCCGGCAACGCTCCCGTATGATCCTGTTCTCCGTGATTCGCCACAATGTAATCCAATTTTTCAATACCCAATTCTTTTAATTTAGAGACCAATTCCGCATGACATGGCGGATACACCGTATCAATTAAAGCTGTTTTTTCAGATCCTTTAATTAAAAAAGCATTATAACTGGTTCCTTCGGACAAGTTCATCAACTGGTCAAACAAAAGCCGATGCTTATCTTTTGATCCAACGGAATAAATACCGGGAACCATCTGTTGAATAGACATATTTTCTCCTTCTTCGTTTTTATTTTTCACGGAAAACAACATCCAACACAACGGGCTGTTTTCCATCCGTGCGCACTCGTTTGCCAAAGCGCACTTCTTTGCATCCTTTTTGACGCGGGTGAAATTGCACACATGCCCGCGCCGCCACAAAATACTCACCCGCCGGCAAATGATCCAACACAAACTGCCCGTCTGGTCCAATCTGCCCTTTAAAATGCGTTTTCCAAACGCGTTTATCCGCAGGCTTTAAATTTTCTCGCCCAGCCCAATTGCGGTTGAACCATTCTCTGGAATATGCCGTTACCGGATTAGCAAATACTTCAGCATGCCGAATCACCGGTAAAAAAGAACTCTCATGCGCATCAACAGTTATCTCTTTCGGACGCGGTCCACGCATATCGTCCGGTGCAACGGAACGAAAATTTTCTGGGCGATGATACCGACGATGAACTCGTACATTCATATCCTCATTAAGTCGACCATGAATCCGCTGAGAACCTGTTACCAAATAAGGCGCATACTCATCTGGAATATACGGTGCTACTCTATTCTTTTCCGTCAAACAACAAGAGCGAACAGACATCTGAGATTGATGACCATATATGGATTTAAAGTGCGCATGCGGATATAACCATAAATGTACACCATATCCGATTAATAACATACAAAACATTCCTAAAACAAAAATACCCAATAACTTTACGACTCCGCAAGAACAACAACTTTTTTCCGACGGATTCTTTATTTTAGATTCAACAACCGGTTTTTGTTTTAAAGCAGCGGAACTCTTTTGAGCCGACTGATTTCCCGAAGTAGATACAGTCTTTTTTTTTGATGATTTTTGAATACGTAATTGAGCCATAAAAGCCTCCTTTTCTTTACTTTATCTTGTTTTAAAGATTCTGTCAAGATTGCTCGGCTCAAAAAAAGTTTCATTTTGGCTTCTTTTTTCCCAAAAATACTTTCAAGTTGTTAAAAATAAGATTTTATGTTATAAGAAGCCTATCATTAACTTTGATAAGGAGTTTTTTTATGTTATTATCAACCTTAAACAATCGGCGTTTTTCCCCTTTACTGGCTTCCCAATTTTTATCGGCCTTAAA
>CALXUD010000006.1 GCA_944391585.1 uncultured Alphaproteobacteria bacterium
TTTACTGTAGCCTGATATTGGATTTTGGCAACAAATGTACAGGATAGGTGGGAGGCGAAGAATTGAGGACGCCAGTCTTCAAGGAGCCGACGTTGGGATACCACTCTTTTGTTGCCGGAGTTCTAACTTTGAGCAGTGGATCCTGCAAAGGGACAGTGTCAGGTAGGCAGTTTGACTGGGGCGGTCGCCTCCCAAAGAGTAACGGAGGCGCCCAAAGGTACCCTCAGAATGGATGGAAACCATTCGCAGAGTGTAAAGGCAGAAGGGTGCCTGACTGCGAGAGAGACATTTCGAGCAGAGAGGAAACTCGGGCTTAGTGATCCGGCGGCACAGAGTGGAATAGCCGTCGCTCAACGGATAAAAGCTACCTCGGGGATAACAGGCTGATACCCCCCAAGAGTCCACATCGACGGGGGTGTTTGGCACCTCGATGTCGACTCATCGCATCCTGGGGCTGGAGCAGGTCCCAAGGGTTCGGCTGTTCGCCGATTAAAGCGGTACGTGAGTTGGGTTCAGAACGTCGTGAGACAGTTTGGTCCCTATCTGCCGTGGGTGTCGGATACTTGAGAAGAGTTGCCCTTAGTACGAGAGGACCGGGGTGAACGCGCCACTGGTGTACCAGTTGTTCTGCCAAGAGCATCGCTGGGTAGCTATGCGCGGACGAGATAACCGCTGAATGCATCTAAGCGGGAAGCTTCCTTCAAAACAAGGTATCCCAATTAAGGTCGTGGTAGACTACCACGTTGATAGGTCAAGGGTGAAAGCGCTGTGAGGCGTTGAGCTGATTGATACTAATTACCTGATTGACTTAATTCACTTGATAACTTAATGTTATCACGCTATGCGTATTTGAAATTTTATATCGCATATGCTTGTGAATTCTATTGACAAGATACGAATACTGCTTTATAAAGTTTACACTTATCTTTATATGATCTGGTGGCTATTGTGAAAAGGAACCACCCGATCCCATCCCGAACTCGGACGTGAAACTTTTTAACGTCGATGGTACTTTGGCTTAAGCCATGGAAGAGTAGAACACTGCCAGATCTTATAAAGATAAGAGCTTCTTATTTCAAAAATAAAAAAAATTCCCTCGGTTTTCCGGGGGAATTTTTTTATTTAGTTATAGCTGTTTTTGTATTCAATAACTTCTAAGATTCCAAAAAGAATCAAAGAAATACCGATTAAGATTGTAATTACTAAGGCTCCAAATATGGGATAGATAAGCATTAACAATCCTAAAATAGATCCGAAAACACCAGTTCCCATTCGTAAAGACCATGTTGGGAATTTTTCTTTTTTAAGTTGGATAGCAATTATAATTTGAAGAGCGCCTACCAAAATAGTCCATAAAGCCAGTATAAATGGTAAAGTTGCTGCACTTATCCCTAGATTTGTGATAAATAAAATACCAACTAAAATGTCAAGCACTCCTAAAGCTAAAATACTTCCGAATTTAATAAATCGATAGGTTTGTAAATAGCTGATTCCCATAGCAATAAATATAATACCTATATATAAAGCGACAGCAATGAGAGCACTTAATGGATTAAAGAGGGCATATATACCTCCTAAAATCATAAAAATACCAAAAATTAATGTCCAAATATTTTTCATTGTTTCCTCCTTTTATTAAAAAATGTCTCTTATATTAAATAAGTTTTTTTGATAATTTTTGCAAGTTGTTATGAAAAGCGAATCGTTTTTGATTTAAAAAGATTAAAAAAACAAACTGTTGGTTATGATTTTTTGCTTCTTGATTTGAAAAAAATATGAAATAATCTCTTATTTTATATATAAAAAATATAATAAAAACAATATGTTGCAATCTTTCTGTTTCTTTTATCTTTAAAAAGTATATAATAAATAAAAACAGAAAGGATTTCCATGTTTTTCCCAACTAAAAATAAAGAACTTGCAACGAGAAAAAACGTTGAAAGAAAATATCATTTGTTAGCGCATCATACCATTTTCAATGGTTTTTTGGATACAAGGGTTCGTTTTGAAAATTATAACCGAGATGTCCAGTTGAATTTATATGATACAGCAGCAATCTCTAAAAAATCTTATAGTATATCTTGTGTTTATACAGCACAAAATCCGGTTTATTGGGATAATATTGCCAATTTACATCCGCATGTTTCAGGGGTGTCTATTTTTCCGGCATTAGGATTAATGGCTTCGGGATCTATGTTTGTTCCACATGACTGGGAGAAAACTTTAAAATATCATTTAACAATGAATCCTAAAATGTTGATCGGTGAAATTGGATTGGATTTAACGCAACAAGGTCAATCTATGTCTTTGGAGGCTCAAAAAGAACTCTTTAAAAAACAATTAAATACCGCTGTTTTTTGGGGGCGCTCTGTTTTACTTTCAGCACCGAATGCTTTACCTGAAATGATTCAAATTCTTCAAGAAGAAAATCGAAAATTGCCGCCTGCCATGATTTTACCTGCAGCTCAGGTTTCATATCAATTATTGCCACAGTTGCAAAATATTCCAAATCTGTATTATTCATTCTCTCCATATGTGATGGATTCGCGGGGGTATAATGAGCGTCGTGTACTGCACAAAACACCATTGAATCGAATTTTGCTGGAAAGCAAAACGAAAATTAAAAATTGTAATTCTGCGAATTTACCATATGTGGCGAATTTTATTGCTAAAAACTTACATATAGAACGTAAACAACTCTATGCTGCTCTATTAAAAAATAGCCAGCGCATTTTAGGCGATTAGTTCTTAATAATCATCATTTGGAATAGGTTGACGTTTAATCTTTTTAAAAGTCTTTTTGGGCTTTCGAGATTTAATATCCGGCACCATTAATGTAATCGTATCATGTAATTCTTTTAATTGATTGGTATATAAATGATCTGCTTTTGGCAATTCTCGATACTCCACATGCACAAAACGGTGATTGGATAATTGTTCTGCCAGCATTTCAACCGTTGCCGTTTCCACAACAGTGTCTTGCAAGCCTTGAATAATCAATCCTGAAGAAGGACACGGCGTTAAAAAATCAAAGGCATATAAATTTGTTGGGGGAGATACAAACACAAACCCCTTAATTTCCGGCCGTCGCATCAATAATTGAGCAGCGATCCATGCCCCAAAAGAATATCCAGCAATCCAACACACATTGGATTCAATATCTAAATTTTGTAAATAATCTAAAGCGGCAATTGCATCAGCGAGTTCTCCCACACCGGTGCCGTCAATTTGACCTTGTGATTTTCCAACTCCCCTGAAATTAAAGCGTAAAACCGTAAACCCCATATTGACAAATGCTTGAAAAATCGCATATGTTACACGATTATTTAATGTGCCGCCCAAAGTTGGTTCCGGATGTAAAACCAATGCCAATGGTGCGCGTGGATTTTCAGATCTGTGCAAACGAGCTTCAAGACGACCAGCCGGTCCGTTAAAAAAAACTTCAGACATTCTTTTTCTCCAATTTTTTTTATCGTATGAGATTTTTTTATAAAAATCAAGATTTTTTTCGTTTTCTTTCTATCGGGGAAAGCTGTTGTCAAAAAATAAAATCTCTGTTAAAATGCCAAGCGCTCAATAGAGGATAAAAATGAAACGAAAAAAATTACTCTTTAATGCTGAAATTATTTTGAAAAAAATTGTCCGCACTTCAGGACGCAGCGGTATTTTCTTTGCTGCCTATAATATCTTGGTTCATTTGTTAAAACAAAATCGATTTGATATTTTTTTGTATTGTTCCCCTGGAGAAGAAAAAACATTAACTCAAATCATTCGTTCGGATCCGTTATTGAGAAAAGCTCGTTTATTAAAACCGGAGACGTTTTTATCCCCAGTCCGTCGTTTGCAGGTTCAAGCCGAATTGGCCCTTTTACCACCAACTTTACGTGCACAAAAATCGGCTCAATTATTAAATCAGGCATTGAAAAAAATAGATTTGTATTTTTCTCCGACCTATGAGGTACCGACGTGTATTAAAGCACAAAAAAAATTGAGACGTTTCCACTTAATCCATGACATGATTCCGTTTATTTTCCCACAATACTATCCCAGTATGGGAGCCGGTACACATGGTTTACAGATTTTAATCAATTCCGTTGAAGATAATGACTTTTTTATCGCGAATTCAGAATCTACTCGTCGGGACTTTTTACAATATGTGCCACATGTGTCAGCCGATCGGATTGTAACAGCGCCATTAGCAGTGTCTGATCGTTTTCAGCCGGCAACAGCCACGCGTATTTTAAGCACAAAAAAGCGATATCATATTCCGCTTAAAAAAGAGTATATTTTAAGTGTTTGTACATTAGAGCCTCGCAAAAATTTAGCGATGATTATGCTGGCATTCACAAAATTCATTGAAAAACATAAGATTAAAAATTTGGTATTGGTTTTGGTTGGTGCTGCTTGGCAAGATTTTGAATCAAAAATTACCAATCAAATTAAAAACTTTTCAAAGTACAAAGATAAAATTATCCGTACCGGTTATGTGGAAGACGAAGATTTACCTCCCTTATATTCGGGTGCAAAATGGTTTGTTTATACCTCGCAATATGAAGGATTTGGATTTCCGCCGCTGGAAGCAATGAAGTGCGGTACACCGGTTATAACTTCTAATAATTCAGCTTTTCCGGAGGTTGTGGGAAAAGCGGCTTTAACCATTTCACCGGCATCGCTTAAAGACCATATCAAGGCCTTTGAAACATATCACAGCAAAAAATCCATTCGTCAGGCAAATATAAAAAAAGGTTTCCAACAGGCTCAAAAATTCTCATGGGACAGATGTGCTAAAATTATTGCAGATACAATGATGGAAAGTTTGGAAAAACCATTACCTAACCCCTTTACCAAACCGGTTTTATTTTTAATTTTTAATCGCTTGGATACGACTAAAAAAGTTTTTGAACAAATTCGTAAGGTTAAGCCGCCACGTCTTTATATTGCATCTGATGCTCCGCGTCCCGAGCGTGCAGGGGAAGCCGCTGCCGTTGCAGCTACCCAAAAATGGGTTTTGGATCATGTGGATTGGCCTTGCGAAGTTCAAACCTTGTTCCGCAAAAAGAATTTAGGCTGTAAAAGAGCTGTCAGTTCAGCGATTACATGGTTTTTTAATCAAGAACCGGATGGCATCATTTTAGAAGACGATTGCGTTCCAAGCCAATCTTTTTTCTGGTTTTGTTCGGAGTTATTGGATAAATATCGGAATCACCCGAAAGTTGGGCATATCGCAGGATATACCCCGCCATTGGATTATGGTATTCCGGAAAGCTATTATTTTGCACGCCAAATGTATTGTTGGGGATGGGCTTCTTGGGCAGACAGATGGGCGCACTTTAAAGCAGATTGGCAAAACTATCGTCCCGCAATGATTAAAAAAATGTCTAAACGAAAGAAGTTTCAGGATCATTTCTTGCATGTCTTGAATGAAATGAAAAAAATTTCGTCATTTAATTCTTGGGCTTATCATTGGGCATTTCAATTGGCTGATGAAGGCAAATGTTGTATCAATCCAACCCGTAATTTGGTGTCTAATATTGGTTTTTCAGGGACACAATCATTGGAGGTTGAACCGGGACTTGGAACAAAAACATATGAAATAACAGCTTTAGTCCACCCAAAAAAAGTAGCCTTTAATGATAAAATCAATGAGCAAAACTATGATTTTATGCTTTCCGGACGCGCTGAAGCGGAAAAACCAAAAAAATCTTAAAAATTCTGTTGACTTTTGTTCTTAAATCCAGTATAAGAAAAAATACTTTTGGCGAAGTAGCTCAGGTGGCTAGAGCAGCGGAATCATAATCCGCGTGTCGGGGGTTCGAATCCCTCCTTCGCTACCAATAACACCTGTTGAGGTGTTTTTTTTATTTTAGTCGAAATTTTATCACATTTGAATATTAATTAGCTAATTAAATAGAGGGATTATATTTCGCTGTTTTACATAAAAAAGAATTCTATGATTTTTCCGCACGTAAAAATTCTTTCTTCTCATTTGTAAAAAAATAATGTCAACAAATTAAAAATTAACCTTCGTGGTCAGATCTTTTTTTCAATAAATAAGCTAAAAAGTCAGCTCGTTGGCGATGAGCTTGTAAAAATAAAGATTGTCGCCATTCATTACGCCCAGATTGGACATTTTTAATCTCGCTTTCTTTACCAGCCACTAAATAATTACGTTTTTTTAGAGCGTTAAAAAAACGGGGCCATTTTTGAGGTGTAAAACCAGAATTTCCTAATGTATACTGCATATCAATTAAGGCCAGTTGCACATTTCGCGGCATAGATAGAAAATCCAATCCCGCTTTTGTCATTTTTCGATCTAATTCGGTAATTAAATTTTGAGATTTTGCTAAATATAAACGTTGAGCATATGCCGGCGTAATTTGACAAGAAAACTTCTTTTGTTTTTCGGCGACTAAAGAACAACGGCCATATTTCACTACTTTTTTGCGGTAAGCCGCTAAAGAATAATAATAAGCTTTTTTCTGGTCAAGATTTAATAATTGCAAACGGGAATTACGTAATTCCAATTTACAAAAGTCTTTCATGGAATCAACGTTAATACCAACTCCGATAGTAATACTTCCCGTTGAACAAATATAAGGTTTTAAAACGCATTTTTCAAACTTTAAAGCATATTGCATATAAGTGTTAGAAAGATGTTGAATCTGTTGAGTTCTTAATTGATAATCACTTTTCATTTCGGTTTTCGCATTAAAAAGCGTATTATTCGGTTGAACGGATTTGGCCTGTGCCTGTGCGCCAGCGACAGTAAGAGCGGCACTTAATGTGATTGATTTTAATAAGTTTTTTAATTTATTGCTCATTATTTTTCCTTCATTAATGTACAAATTATATTGGGAAAAAGGGAGAAGTGCAATAAAAAAACGATAATCAGTTTTATAAAAAGGCTTTTTTTATTTTCAGAAGATCGATATCCGTTCAGCTTAGATAAAAAAATACTTGCAAAGCCGTGTAAGGCTTTATAGAATAAATCTCAAAGCATGGGAGGTTTTTATTATGATAGTTCAATCTTGTATAATTGCCTTAATTGGTATGGGTGCTGTTTTTGCCTTTTTGTTTATTCTCATTGCGGTAACGCTTTTGATGTCTAAAACAGTTGGCATATTAACACGCTCCAATTTATCTGAAATTGCAGCCGCTGTCGCGTTTGCTCGTCATCAAAAAGGAGAATAAGCATGGTAAAGTCATCTAAAAAGAAGAAAATTTCATTTATGTGTACGGCTTTTCGGGACGGGTTCCAATCCGGATATGGTGCGCGCGTATTGTCTAAAGATTATATGCCGGTGGTTGAAATGGCGGTTAAAGAGGCCGGTTTTACAAACATTGAAGCTGGTGGAGGTGCTTCGTTTCAAGCCTCTTTCTTTTATAACAATGAAAATGCTTTTGATGTCATGGATGAGTTTCGTCGGGTGTGTGGACCGAAAGTGAACCTGCAAACATTGTCGCGTGGTGTAAACGTAGTGGCGTTGGATTCTCAAAGTTCTGAAATGATTGATTTGCATGCCAAAATGTTTAAAAAACATGGGATGAGCACAATTCGAAATTTTGATGCTTTGAATGATCCGGAAAATTTGATTTACAGTTCCAAATGCATTAAAAAAGCCGGGTTGAAAAACCAATTGTGTGTGGCCATGATGTCTTTGCCGCCACATTGTTCGGGAGCTCATACGCCGGACTTTTATATTGATCGGTTAAATAAATTTATCAAGGCCAAAGTACCTTTTGATTCTATTTGCTTTAAAGATGCATCTGGTACGGCCATTCCGGCAACAGTTTATGAAACCATTAAACGGGCGCGTAAAATTTTAGGCTCGGATGTTCCGATTGAATTTCATAATCATGAAACCGCCGGGACGGGCGTTGTTTGTTATATGGCGGCAATTGAAGGTGGCGCGGATATTGTTGATTTGTCACTTTCTCCGGTTTCGGGAGGTACTTGTCAGCCGGATGTGGCTACAATGTGGCATGCATTACGCGGTTCAGAATATGAACTGGATTGTGATGTAGATGCAGTGATGCGCGTGGAAGATGCTTTAAAAGAGGCATTAAAGGATTATTTCTTGCCACCGGAAGCATTACACAGTGATCCGCGTATTCCATTTTCTCCAATGCCGGGAGGAGCCTTGACGGCAAATACCCAGATGCTGCGGGATAACGGATTAATGGATAAGTATTCCGAAATTATTGATGCAATGGAAGAAGTGGTAAGTAAAGGCGGTTTTGGCACCTCGGTTACTCCGGTTTCTCAATTCTATTTCCAACAGGCATTTAATAACGTGATGGCAGGCCCATGGAAAAAAATTGCTGAAGGTTATGGCAAAATGGTATTGGGATATTTTGGAAAAACGCCAGTAGCTCCGGATCCAGAAGTTGTTAAAATTGCTGCGGAACAATTGGGATTAAAGCCAACAAAAGAAACGGTTTTATCCATCAATGATAAAAATCCAAATAAATCTCGTAAACATTATGAAGATTTATTGAAGGAAGCAAATTTACCTATTACGGATGAAAATGTCTTTATCTGCGCCAGTTGTGGTCAAAAGGGAATTGATTTCTTGTTGGGTAAAGGAAAAATTGGTGTGCGCTATGTGGAGAAGAAAACTGCTTGTGCAAAATCTGATAAAAATACGTATCATTTATCCATAAACGGTCAAGCATATGATGTGATATTAAAAGATGATAAAACCGCTGTTGTAAATGGTGTTGAATATGCTGTTCAAGAACTGGATAAGGCTGTTGCTTCAGCTCCTGTCAGTGAGAACAATGTTTCTACATCGAGTAATGCTGATGTGATTACGGCGGGGACTCCCGGTGTAATTACCTCTATTGCCGTTTCGGTTGGACAAAATGTGAAAAAAGGAGATGTGGTTTGTGTCTTGGAAGTGATGAAAATGGAAACTAAAGTTTTGGCGCCAAAGGATGGCAAAATTGCCGAAATTATGGTTCAAAAGGGTGCTTCGGTCAAAACAGGTGATGCATTGATGAAGGTGGCTTAGCATGAAAGATTTTTCAAATATTTTAGAACAAACAGGACTTTATCAGTTTTTTTATTCCGCAACCCCGGACGGTTTGTTTTTGCCGTTGGGAATGGGGCAGGCAGTGATGATAATTGTTTGCTTGATTTTGATGTATCTCGGTATTAAAAAACGATTTGAACCTCTTTTATTGGTTCCAATTGCTGTGGGCGGATTATTGGCGAATATCCCAGGTGCCGAAATGACCACGGAAGGCGGATTGCTTTATTATTTGTATCAATTCGGTATTGCAACAGGTGTATTCCCCTTGTTGATTTTCCTGGGCGTTGGTGCCATGACAGATTTTGGACCGATGTTATCCAACCCCAAAACGGCGTTGTTAGGGGGTGCCGCACAATTTGCCATTTTCGGAACATTAATTGGAGCAATGTTTTTATCCGAATTTTTACCATTTTCCAATGTTTCTTTGCAACAAGCAGCGGCTATTTCTATTATTGGAGGGGCAGATGGTCCAACATCAATCTTTTTAGCAGGAAAATTGGCTCCGGAATTATTAGGTGCAATTGCGGTGGCAGCCTATTCTTATATGGCTTTGATCCCAATGATTCAACCGCCGATTATGCGTGCTTTAACCACACAAAAAGAGCGTCAAATTAAGATGGTTCAGTTGCGTGATGTCTCTCAAAGAGAAAAAATCCTTTTCCCGATTACCGTCATGATTTTGACAGCCTTATTTATTCCGCTTGCTATGCCGTTAATTGGAATGTTGATGTTGGGTAATTTATTAAAAGAATCCGGTGTGACAGACAGATTGGCAAAAACCGCCAGTAATGAGTTAATTAACATTTGCACGATTTTATTGGGATTATCCGTTGGTTCAAAAATGTCAGCCGAATTATTTTTGGTTCCCAATACATTATTGATTTTGCTGTTGGGGATGTTAGCGTTTTGCTTGGGAACAGCCAGCGGCGTTGTGATGGCGAAATTGATGAATGTGTTCAGCAAAAATAAAATCAATCCGTTGATTGGTTCGGCAGGCGTTTCAGCCATTCCAATGGCGGCGCGCGTGTCGCATCAATTAGGGCAAGAAGCTGATCCCAATAATCATTTGTTGATGCACGCCATGGGAGCGAATGTTGCCGGCTCCATTGGTTCAGCGTTGGCAGCGGGTATTTTGTTGGCATTGTTATAGAAAAATAAAATGCAAAAATTTTCTTATCATAGTCATACGAACGGTATTTATGATGGTTGTAATACTATAGAGGAAATGATCACTCAGGCAGAAAACTTAGGGTGGGAAAGTTATGGAATTTCAAATCATTTAGTTTGTCATCCCAAAAGTCCCTCTTATCAAAAAATGTTTTTTCAAGATTTTGAAAAAGTTTTTGAGCAATCTCAACGAACAATTGATGAAATTCGTACCTGTGCTTTAAAACATAAAATTCCTGTTTATGTTGGGTTTGAAGTTGATTTTTTTATGAGTTCTGAATGGCGTAAAGAATTTGAAAAAATTTTACCCAAATTAGAAGTGGATTATTTAATTGGAGCCGTTCATACATTACAATCCGATGATGGAAACGATGCGTGTTGGTTATATGATCGGGACCGAACCCAAGCGCAAACGCAAGCCTATTTATCTAATTATTGGAAGACCGTTAAAGAGGCGATTCAAAGCGGTTATTTTAACTGGATGGCGCATTTGGATTTATTGAAATACTTTCAATTATCTCAGCCAAGCGATTGGGAAAATGAAATTGAAGTGTCTGAATTGTTGGCAAAACATCAGATGGCAACAGAATTAAATACCTCAGCTATGCGTCGCGGATTGAAAGAATTTTATCCGGGAGAGCCGTTTTTAAAAGAATTAAATCGTCAAAATGTGGCTTTGTTGATTAGCGATGATGCGCATTCTGTAAATGAATTAGGTTCTTATTTTAAAGAAGCTGAAGAATTGCTTAACCAATTAAATTGGAAAAATCATATTCAAGAAAACGCCTTTTTTAAATAAAATTTATTTTATGAAAAAACTTCTTTTCTTTTTGCTGAAAAAAAGATACACTGTTTAAGATTAATAATTTTATTACGAAAGGTTTATGTTATGGCAGGAAGTATCAATAAAGTGATTTTGGTGGGTAATTTAGGACGCGATCCGGAAGTGCGTCATACGAATTCCGGAGCGAAAATTGTGCATTTGTCCGTTGCAACGTCCGATTCATGGAAAGACAAAAACGGGGAACGTCAAGAAAAAACCGAGTGGCATCGTGTTGTTGTTTTTAATTCCAATTTAGCTGATTTTGCTGAACGTTTTTTGAAAAAGGGTTCAAAAGTATATATAGAAGGTGCATTACAAACACGTAAATATACCGATGCTTCTGGTCAAGAAAAATTTTCTACGGAAGTGGTATTGGGGGCTTATCGCGGTGAGTTGGTATCTTTAGATGCTAAATTAGGTGCAGGAAACGAAACAACAGACACAGGAGCAACAACTGCGTCTGCTGGGGCTGGATGGGATTCGACTGAAACACCGGCTGAAACGTTCGATGATGAAATTCCGTTTTAATAAAAATTTTACTAAAGAGACCCCGAATTTATCGGGGTTTTTTATATAAAATAATAAAAAACTCCTTCCAAAAATAAAAACTTTTTTACTTCCGTTTTGTCTCTTTTTTTTTCCTAAAAAAAAGTGAAAAAAAATTGCTTTTTCCCTTGCACGAAAAGTCAAAAAATGCTAGTCTTTTTTTATTAATTTTATGATGAAAAAAAAGGATAAAAAATGGTTGAAATAAACGATCAAATTACAACAAGTCAAACGACTGATATTGTACCGGTTTCCGTTGAAGATGAAATGCGTAAATCCTATTTGGATTATGCGATGAGCGTCATTGTTTCGCGCGCGCTTCCCGATGTGCGAGACGGCTTAAAACCGGTTCATCGGCGTATTTTATTCTCCATGAATGAAAATGGATATGATTACAATAAACCATTTCGTAAATCTGCACGTATTGTTGGGGATGTGATGGGTAAATATCACCCGCATGGTGACAGCTCTATTTATGAAGCAATGGTGCGTATGGCACAGGATTTTTCAATGCGTGTACCGCTAATTTCGCCCCAGGGGAACTTTGGTTCTATGGATGGAGATAAAGCTGCTGCAATGCGTTATACGGAGGCACGTTTAGCACAAACAGCGCATTGGTTGTTGGAAGATATTGATCGTGATACGGTTGATTTTAATCCGAACTATGATGAGACCTGTCAAGAGCCGTCTGTTTTGCCGGCACGTTTTCCGAATATCTTAGTTAATGGTTCTGGTGGTATTGCCGTTGGTATGGCAACGAACATTCCACCGCATAATTTGGGCGAAGTGGTATCGGCATGCATTGCTTTATTAGATAATCCGGATTTAACGATTGAAGATTTAATGGGGTATGTTCCAGCACCGGATTTCCCGACAGGAGGTATTATTTTAGGGCGTGGTGGAGCGCGTTCCGGCTATACAACAGGGCGAGGTTCTGTGATTATGCGGGCGCGTTGTTCCATTGAGGAAATTAAAAAAGATAAAATGGCTATTATTGTGACCGAGATTCCATATCAGGTCAATAAGGCGCAAATGATTGTGCGTATTGCGGAGCTGGTTAAAGATAAAGTTATTGATGGAATTGCGGATTTACGTGATGAATCCGATAGACAAGGAGTTCGCGTTGTTATTGAATTGAAAAAAGACGCTTATCCGGAAGTGGTATTAAATCAACTCTATAAATACACACCTTTGCAGACCAGTTTCGGGATGAATATGTTGGCTCTGAATAACGGTCGGCCGGAATTGATGAATTTAAAACAAATTTTAGAAGCTTTTATTCAATTCCGTGAAGAAGTTGTGCGCCGGCGGACAATTTTTGAATTAAACAAAGCGCGGGATCGGGCGCATGTGTTGGTTGGTCTTGCCATTGCTGTTGCTAATTTAGACAGAGTTATTGAGATGATTAAAACAGCGGCAGATCCAAATGTAGCGCGTGCCCAATTGATGGAAACGCGTTGGGAAGCAAAAGATGTGGAGGCTTTGATCACTTTAATTGATGAGCCGGATCGGAAAGTGGAAAACGGAATTTATATGCTTTCTGAAACACAAGCGCGAGCTATTTTGGATTTAAAATTACAGCGTTTAACCGGTTTGGAACGAGATAAAATTCATGGAGAAGTCAATGAATTAGCAGGATTAATTAAAGAATATCTTTCTACATTGGCATCACGTGAAAAAATCTATGCCATTATTCGTCAAGAATTGGTGGATGTGAAAGAACAATTTCCATCTGAACGTAAAACAACGATTGAAGATGCTGAATTTGAATCTGATATTGAGGATTTAATTGCCCGTGAAAACATGGTTGTAACGGTTACGACAACAGGCTATATCAAACGGGTCCCATTGAGCACCTATCGGGCGCAACATCGCGGCGGAAAAGGTCGGGCCGGTATGTCCACCCGTGAAGAAGATGAAGTGTCGCAGCTTTTTGTGGCGTGTACTCATGCCCCGTTATTATTTTTCTCAACACGTGGAAAGGTTTATAAATTAAAAACCTATCGGTTGCCGGAAGGATCACCGCAATCGTTGGGTAAGGCATTGATTAACTTACTGCCGTTGGAACAAGATGAAAAAATCACAACCATTATGACTATTCCGGAAAAAGAGGAAGAATGTGAAGGTCAAACCGTTATGTTTGCAACCAATTCTGGTGGTGTGCGGCGCAATCGTTTGTCAGATTTCTGGAATGTGAATGCAAATGGTAAAATTGCCATGAAGTTGGATGAAGGAGATAAATTGATTGGTGTAGCCATTTGTCATGAGGATGAAGATGTTCTGTTGTCAGCTGCCGGTGGAAAATGTGTGCGTTTCCCAGTATCTGATGTGCGGGTGTTTGAATCACGTGCTTCAACCGGTGTTCGGGGGATGAAGTTAGCTGCGGGAGACGAAGTGATTTCATTATCCATTATTAAACATGCTAAAGCGGATACGGAAAAACGAGATGCGTATTTGAAAGAAGCAGCAGCACGGCGGCGGTTATCCGGTTCTAACGAAGAAGCTGAAGGAATTGAAGAGAATGCTACAACAACAGCGTTGACTGCGGAAGAGTTTGAAAAAATGGCTGCCGATGAAGAGTTTATCTTAACAATTACGGATAAAGGATACGGTAAACGCTCCAGTGCTTATGAATATCGGATTACGGCGCGTGGTACACAAGGGGTGACGAATATCAAGACGGATGAAGATAAACGCAAAGCGTTGGTTGTGGCTTCCATGCCGGTCAAAGATGAAGATCACTTGATGTTGGTAACAGATGGTGGACAGCTGATTCGGATGAAGGTGTCTGATATCCGAATTGCGGGTCGTTCAACGATGGGGGTGATTTTGTTCCGATTGGATAAACATGAAAAGGTGGTTTCTGCAACCTGTGTGTCTGATTTGGAGGAAACATCAAACGAGGATGTATTGCCGGAAGGAATGCCGGAGGAAGGGCAGGTTGGCGCTGAAAATATTGCTCCCGCTGATACGGGGATTGCGCAAAATCCGGTAGATGCCCAAATTCAAATAGAAGAAGAAAATAAAACTGAAAGTGAGGAAGAATAATGTGTCCATGTCCGATATGTGCAACAATTGCTTTATTATTGCTCCCATTTATGGGGTATAAATGGGCGAAAAATTTTGTAAAAAAGCATCATTGTTCCTGTGAGGTTTGTCAAAAGGCTGAACATCAAGAACATATGAAAAATCATACAAAATGTCATTGTCAAGCATGCAAACATCCAAAAACAGTGGCTAAAAATAATAAAAAATCATCATATAAAAAAGGGAAAAAACATGCGTAGAATTGGAATTAGAAAAACGAAATGGAATATCTTTATTTTATTCATTATCGGTCTTGTTATCGGTCTTGTTATCGGCTTGCGTCAACCTGTGCCAGAATTAGCGCCTGAATTAGTTATGGTTCAAGAAATGCCGACACCTGAAGGAGGAAAATAATATGCGTTTTTTTGCCTTTTTTACTTTTTTATGTTCAACTTTATTAACAATGGGAGTTTATGCAATGGATAAGGAAAATACATTATATATGGATTTGGATTATGGACGTGTGATTATTGAATTAGATCCGACAATAGCCCCAAATCACGTTAAAAGAATCAAAGAATTGACACGTCAAGGGTTTTATGATGGTGTTAAATTTCATCGCGTAATCCCTGGCTTTATGGCTCAAACAGGTGATCCGACCGGTACCGGCATGGGAGGCAGTGGTCAAAAATTAAAAGCAGAATTTAATAAAACACCACATGTGCGGGGAACTGTTTCTATGGCACGTGCAATGGATCCGAACTCTGCAGACAGTCAATTTTTTATCTGTTTTGATGATGCAAGATTTTTGGACGGACAATACACGGTTTTCGGTAAAGTAACTAGTGGTATGGAATATGTGGATATGATTAAAGCAGGGACATCTGCCAATAATGGAGCGGTTTCTAATCCGGATATTATTGTGAAAATGCAAGTTGCAGCAGATGCTGATAAATAAAACGTTTTTCTGAAACAAATGAAAAAGGGCGTTTAAAAACGCCCTTTCATTTTTACATTTTTGACGAATATTCATTCTTATGTTATAATGATAATGTGTTCTATCGGAGGTGTGTGATGTGGTCTATTTTAGAAAAAGCAAATACAATTATTCAAACGTTATATATTTTTTATGAATTGTATCAATTTGGGAAGAACTGTTATAAAAAAATATCCCGCACCGTTCCTCAAACACTGAGAAAAGGAGCTGTGCAACAGCAAAGAACCGCTTAAATCCCCCTTGTTAAAGTGGGAGTATTTAGTCTAATTTGATGCCGGCTTTCTTTATTTCCATTTTTCCATAAGAATCATATTTATAATAGTAAATTAACTCTTTTTTGTTAATTGTATTTGCATCAATCGCAGCTTCCGGGATTCCCCATATAATAGATAAAGGCCAAGTTAATAAATTTAAAAAGCCAAATATATATTGTTCTGATTCTCCAGAGTTACCCATCCCCAAATAAAAATTGCCAAAACCTGGAAAAATATTTAAAACTCCGGCTAAAATTGCAGATTTTGGTTTTATATAGGAACCTATTGGTTTATCAATAGTTATGCCTTGACCGCGTAATTGGTTTAATTGCATTCGCTCTGAACCACTGAGTGTTGAGCAGGCAGATAAAGTTGAAATTAATATCAATGTGATAAATATTTTTTTCATAATAAGTTCCTTTCTATAATAAAAAATCGCCGTGATGAGTGGCGACTGGAAGCTGAAAACTACACAAAGATAGTGTGCCGTATTGGCCAAAAGGCTTATTTCGACACCTTCCAGTCAAACTGGAAGTTTTTTATGTCTTGACTGACACTTTGTGGGAGGTTTTCAGACCTCGAAAGGGGAATCACCCATTTCGAAATTATCCTAGAATAAAAAAAAGGATTTGTAAAGAGAAAAAACTAAGCCCCTGCAAAGGGGCTTTTTGTCATCATTTATTCAATACAGCAATCAACAGCTTTACGGACGAATGCTTTGAGTTTACCGAATGTGGAATTATCTGCAGAAGCTGTTGGTGTCGCTTTCGTTGTTTTAACCGGGGCGTTTACTTTTAATGCAGCCACCTGTTTTTCCAATTCTTTTTCATCGGTCATTTCCCATTTAACATCTTTTGAGTCAATTAAGCCCATATTTAATCCCCAGAATAAACAATATAAATCATAGGCTTTGTCGAACAAATCATAAGCTTTTTCTTTATTACCTAACGATTGTTGTTTAGTACCTACTTCAATCAAACGCATACTCGCCGAGAGTAGGTGTTTGGAAATGCACCAAACTTCACCTTCATAAGCGGGAATAATTTGTTGCATCAAATTTTTACGCATTTCACGAATATCTTGTACCATATCATAAAAGTGCTTTTTGCCCGTTTTTGCTCCAGAGAAAATTAAATGTTCTTCAATGGAAATCAGTTGCATAATAGCAATGGTTAAATCCTGATCAGAGGATAAATCTTTTGGATTTTTCTTTTTGGCACTATCAATTTTTTCAACAAATTCATTGAGTGAAGCAATTTTTTTCATCTGTATTTCTCCTTAAAATTCATAGATTTCTTTACAATCACAAATGGGAGCATAGTTAAAAATTAAGCTGACAATGAAGACGAGTAAAAATGGGACAACCACTTTTTCAAAAGGAAAATGTGCATGCCCGCCGTTTTTCATTTTCATCCATTCATAAAATTTCATTCCCCCGATAAAAGTGAAAGCGCCACAAATTGTAGCAAACAAAAAAGAATCAATATAAAAGATACCGATGATAATCGGATTATAAGCTAATTCACTGATATACATAAACCCAACCATCGCAATAGATAGGGTCATTAAAAAAATATCTCGTCCAAAAAAGAACCATCCTTTTTTATCGAACCAACGAATAGCCCAATAGCCCAAAATCGCCAAAAAAGCACCGGCCCACACACCAACAACACAATCATCAACTCCAAGTTGACGCGCAATTTCTAATGAAGCGCCGATGGCAACAGTACAAACGGCACAGGCTGGATTGGCAAATGATTTAAAGCTGAATAAAAAAGTTGTTAAAAAAACTCCAAACTTAAACATATTTTTCTCCTTTTTTCTTTGTTTATAATCTAAAAGAATGTAAGTTGCAAGTGATTTTTATTTTTAAAAATAGCTCTTGAAATTTTAAATAAAATCTCGTATGATGAACTCAATAAAAAAGGAGTTGGACATGAAAAAATCACTGTTGATTGTGCTTGTGGCGTGTAGTATTTTGGCGGGATGTGATTATACAAAACTACAGCCCTCTTTTAAAGATGAAGCAACTTTTCAAGGGGGAACAATGCAACCGCAGCCGAATTTTGCCCAGTTTAAAGATATTCCTATTCCGGAAAAAGCCGTGATGGATTTGAAAAAAACAATGTTATTTGGAAATGATCCTATTATTGGTCGATTGGCTTTTTCGGCTCCTTATAATCAATCCAATTTATTTGATTTTTATATGCAAGAGATGCCTAAGTTCGGTTGGAGTGAAATTACAATGATTCGTTCGGCGAACAGTGTTTTGACCTTTTCAAAAGAAAATCGTATTGCAACTATTCAATTAGCCACAACGGTTAGTGGTTCATCGGATGTGATTTTTGATATTTCCTTTGGTAAAGTGAACAAGGGTTATTAAAGTGATTCAAGATATTTCTGCTTTAAATTCGTTAAACGATCAGATTGACGAAATTGATACTGATATTTTGGTAATGTTAGCTCGCCGATTTGAAATTATCAAATGCTTGATGATGGCGCGAAATTTGTCTGAGGATGATTTATCCTATGATCCGGCTCAAGAAGCGATGATTATGCGCAGATTGCTCAAAAAAAATAACGGTGTTTTATCAGTGCCGACATTGACCAAGATTTGGCGAGAGATTATCACAACAGGTCAACGTCTACATAAAGATTTTACGGTTGCTGTTTATATGAAAGAACGCCCAAATGAAATGTTGGAATTAGCCAAAGATTATTTTGGTATTACAGGGCGTTATTTGTCTTGTCTATCTGTTTCACAGACAATCTATAAAATTGATATGAATGAAGCGGATATAGGGATTGTTCCACTTTTTGAAGAAACAGATGAAGCATGGTGGACGGCCTTAACATCCAAAGAACATAATCATTTAAAAATTGTGGCACGTTTACCTTTTGTAACAACGTGTGAACAGCCTCATAAAAAAGAAGCATTTGTTATTAGTGCGGTTGATAACAGGGAAACGGGAAAAGATCGATCCCTATTTGCGATTGAAATGGCATCTCATACTTCTCGTGCGGCTTTAAAGACAATGTTGTCCGAGGTGGGGTTGAATGTTTCTCAGGTTTGGACTGCCCCCAATTTATCACATATTCATTTGTTTGCGGTTGAGTTAGATGGATATATTTCTATCTCTGATAAAAAAATACTTGCTTTTCAGGAAAAATACCCTAAAAATATCCAAATGATACGGTATATTGGTGGATATGCCGTTCCGGAGGTTATTGAACAAGGGAATTAAATGATTAAAATCTTTCAAAAAAATCAAACCAATTCTCCCGATCGGCTGGGGGCTTATCCGGAGCGGATGCAGGTGCGTGCATTGCCCGAACGCCGATTTTTAAAAACATCTCGCATGTTGGCGGTGGCAACAATTATCAACATTGTTGTTTTATTTATGTTGGGAACAATTTATATTTATTTGACGGATCATGCTGATGTATCTATTTCCGGCCGTCAAACGGCACACTTGTATTCTATTGATTATGAAAAGAAAAAATTGATTCCTTCAGAGTATTATACTAACGATATTGCAAATCGTTATTTAATCCATGAAGCGAATTTACGGGATTATATTAACCAGCGTCATACAATCCTTTGGGATGATAACGCAATGGTGACGCGTTGGAATGAGCGTTCATGGCTTTCGCGTGCTTCTTCTAATAATGTATGGAGTGTTTTAAAAGAAGCTTTAAATTATGAATTGGGTAGTTCACGGGCATTGGAGTTTGTGCGCGATGTGCATATTTATGATTTAAATAATGTATATGGTAATTTGTGGGAAGGCGTGATTGAGACATTTGATATGCCGATTCCGGATGCATTTAATCCTTTGTGTCAATGCTCAGATAATTCTAAAGAGTGTATCCAATGCAAAATATTATACGCCAAAAATCGCCATCGTTATAAAGTTTATATCCGTACGACTTTGGATGGTCCGAAAACAATAACTAATCCGTATGGCTTTATGGTGGATGGTTATTATTTATTACATATGCCGACAACACCGGACGATCCGGTGTGGGATTTGCCGCGCGTTTTAAGACCAGATCTATAATTAATTTAAATACGTCCATATACATCTTGAAAACGAACGATATCGTTTTCATCAAGTAAATCACCTGTTTGAATTTCAATAAAGATAAGGGATGTATCTGTTTTATTGACAATCCGATGTTTAGTTTCAAGAGGAATAAAGGCATGTGTGCCGTTGGGAGCATTAAAAACCCTTTCCCCAATTGTTATTTCAGCCGAACCAGAAATGACAATCCAATGTTCTGAACGGTGATGATGTAATTGTAAAGAAAGTTGCTGATGGGGCATCACTTCAATGCGTTTGACAATGTAAGCGGGACCAATATCTAAAACGATCCATTTTCCCCACGGACGTGTTTCTCTCTCCCCGAGATAATAAGCAATCATGATCTTATTCCCCCAATTGATTTAAAACCGATTGCAATAAAAAAGAAGCCACCACAGCATCTAAGTTTTGTTTAATCTTCTTAGTTGAAAGCCCTAAATCTGTTTGTAATTTTTCTTCTGTTGAAATGGATGAATAACGTTCATCCACAAATAATACAGGTAAACCATATTTTTCAATTAAACGATTTGTGAACAAGCGCACTTGATGAGCGGATTTTCCTTCACAACCATCAGATTGAAAGGGCATTCCAATTACAAAACCGCCTATGTTTCTGGAATTGATAATTTCATCCAATTCAGCAATTTTGTGAATAATTTTAAAAGGAAATGCCAACACGCGACGTGTATCCGATACTGCAACTCCAATTCGAACAGCTCCGTAATCAATTCCGATAAGAGCTGTGTTAGGCTTTAAATTTTTTTTAAAGTTAGTTAGTGAAAATTCTTGTGTTTTTGTCATGATTCAGATAAGATGCCTTTGTGTTTAACTTCTTATAACAGAAAAGGAAGCTGCTATGCAAGAAAAAAGAATTGCAATTGCATCTGACCATGCTGGATGTTCTTTAAAAAAAACTTTGGTGCAATATCTGGAAAGTCAGGGATATCCAACATTAGATTTTGGGGTTTATGATTCTGATACGCCAGTGGATTATCCTGATCAGGCCGTGCGTGTAGCTAAGGCACTTTATCAAAATGAAGCGGATATTGGTATTCTTTCTTGTGGCTCTGGAATAGGGATGAGTATTGCCATTAATCGTTATCCATTCGCACGCGGTGCGTTGGTATGTAATATAGAAATGGCACGTTTAGCCCGGTTTCATAATAATGCAAATGTATTAGTTTTAGGGGGGAGAATGATAGATGAGAATGCAGCAATTGAATGTTTAAAAATGTTTTTACAAACCCCGTTTGAAGGGGGGCGGCATGAAGCGCGTGTGAAAAAATTAGGAGAATTACCCCGTGACTTATAAAAAAGATTTTTTTGAATTAAAACTTGAAAATTCAGATAAAGAAGTGGCTGATACTATTCAAGAAGAACTCAAACGTCAACAAAACCATATTGAATTAATTGCATCGGAAAACATTGTTTCCAAAGCAGTCATGGAAGCGGCCGGTAGTGTAATGACAAATAAGTATGCTGAAGGATATCCACATAAAAGATATTATCATGGTTGTGAATGTGTGGATAAGGTAGAAGAATTAGCTATTAAACGAGCTCAAAAATTATTTGGAGCTCAATTTGCCAATGTCCAGCCACATTCAGGTTCACAAGCGAATCAAGCTGTTTATTTGGCCTTATTGCATCCGGGGGATACAATTTTAGGTATGAGTTTAGATGCCGGGGGACATTTAACCCATGGCTCACGTGTTTCTTCATCTGGGAAATACTATCATGCCATTGGATATGGTGTTAATCCGGCTACCGGTTTATTGGATTATGATCAAGTTGAAAAATTGGCGAAAGAACATCATCCTAAATTAATTATAGCAGGGGGATCTGCTTATGCCAGAATTATTGATTTTAAACGGTTCCGTCAAATAGCTGATTCTGTGGGAGCTTATTTAATGGTCGATATGGCTCATTTCGCAGGATTAGTGGCTGGAGGAGTTTATCCGAATCCTGTTCCAATTGCTGATGTAGTTACAACAACAACCCATAAAACTTTGCGGGGAACAAGAGGAGGGCTTATTTTAACAAATAATGAAGAAATTGCTAAAAAAATCAATTCGGCTATTTTCCCAGGATTACAGGGAGGACCATTGATGCATATCATTGCAGCTAAAGCAGTAGCTTTAGGAGAAGCTTTACAACCCTCTTTTAAAGAGTATGCCGCTCAAGTTGTTAAAAATGCTAAAGCTATGGAAAAAGTTTTTAAGGAACGTGGTATTGACATGGTTTCCGGTGGAACAGATTCGCATTTAATCCTTCTAGATTTACGTTCTAAAGGTTTAACAGGAAAAGAAGTATGCGATGCCTTAGCCAAAGTTCATATTATTTGTAATAAGAATGCCGTTCCTAATGATCCAGAAAAACCAACTATTACTTCGGGGTTACGTGTTGGAACGGCTGCCGGAACAACTCGTGGTTTTGGGGAAGAGGAGTTTAAAAAAATCGCTCATATCATCGCTGATGTATGTGATGCATTGGTTGCAAAAGTTGAAGAAAATATAGATTGGGAACAAAAAATTATTGATAAAGTCAATGAGATTGTGCGTTTATTCCCTATTTATAACTCTTTAAGCAATATGGTGGCGGAGCTTTAAAATGCGTTGTCCTTTTTGTGGTTGTATTGATAGTCAGGTTAAAGATTCTCGCCCGAATGAGGATTACTCTTGTATTCGTCGGCGTCGCGTATGCCCAGAATGTGGATCTCGGTTTACAACATTTGAACGGGTACAGCTTCGAGAGTTAGCTGTCTTGAAAAAAAATGATATGCAGGTTCCTTTTGAAAGAGAAAAATTATATAAATCTATAGAATTAGCCGTGCGAAAACGTAATATCGATACAGTGCGTTTGGAAAAAATCGTAAATAGTATTGTGCGACAATTAGAAGCATCTGGTGAACCTGTTATAAAATCTTCGGATATCGGTAAGCTGGTTATGGAATCTCTTTTAGGACTTGACAAAGTTGCTTATATTCGTTATGCCTCTGTCTATAAAAATTTTAACTCAACAAAGGATTTTGAAGAATTTGTTGCTAATCTAATGGGAAATAAATAATGACTGAAAAAACTTCAACTTTAAAATATACAAATGCAAGATTATTAGCAATTCAAGCTATTTATATGTCCGATTTTTCCGATGAAAATTTTGATCGAATTATCAGTCGATTTGTGCTGGGTGAAGTGGGAGGTCAAGTAATTGTTGAGCGAGAAAAAGGAAAGGAAGAAATTATTGATATTCAGTCCGCAGATTTAAAATTATTCACAAAAATTATGAAGGAGTTTGTGGATAAAAAAGAAGATATTGATGAGACAATAAAAACAGCCTTAACAAAAGAAATGACATTAGAGCGCTTAGAGTTAATTTTAAAATGTATTTTGCGTGCGGGTATAGCAGAATTTTATGCAAATCCAAAATTAGATGCTCCTATTATTATTAACGAATATACAGATATTGCACGTTCCTTTTTTGATGGTCCAGAAGTAAAAATGGTTAATGCTATTTTAGATAGATTTGGTAAAGTTATTAAAGGATAAATAAGAAAAATAAATAGGGGAAAATTTTTTTATTTCTTTTCTCTTGCATAAAATAGAATTATTCTGTAAAAGAAAAAGAAAACACTGAGGTAAAATTTTCATGACAAAGTACATCTTTATTTTGGGTGGTGTGGTTTCCAGTTTAGGAAAAGGCATCGCCTCCGCTTCTATTGGTTGTTTATTGAAATCCCGAGGATATTCTGTTCGGATGCGTAAATTAGATCCTTATTTGAATGTAGATCCTGGGACAATGTCTCCTTATCAACACGGAGAGGTTTTTGTAACTCATGATGGAGCTGAAACAGATTTGGATTTAGGGCATTATGAACGATTCGCTGATTTAAATTGTCATAAAACCGATTCGGTGTCTGGCGGTCGGATCTATTATAACGTTTTACAAAAGGAGCGACGGGGTGATTATTTAGGGGCAACGGTTCAAATGATTCCTCACGTATCCAATGAAATTAAAACTTTTATTTCTTCGGATTTACATAATGAAGATTTCGTTTTATATGAGGTAGGGGGAACGGTTGGAGATATTGAAGCAACCTTATTTTTAGAAGCCATTCGGCAGTTTCGTAATGAAGTAGGAAAAGAAAATGTTTTAATCGTATTTTTAACTTTATTGCCTTATATTGAATCAGCCGGAGAAATGAAAACAAAACCGACACAGCATGCCGTTAAAACTTTATTGCAAGTCGGAATTCAGCCGGATATTTTATTATGTAGAACTCAGAAAATGATTTCTGAAGACGAACGACGTAAAATAGCTCTTTTTTGCAATGTGAATAAAGAAAGTGTAATTAGTGCTTTATCCGTTGATAATATTTATAAAATCCCTTTGACATATCATCAACAAGGACTTGATACTCAAGTGTTAAAACATTTTAATATGTTGGAATCCTCTCCGGAGCCGGATTTGTCTAAGTGGGAAGAAATTGTTAAAATTTCATCGGCTTATGAAAAAACTGTAGAAATAGCTGTTGTAGGTAAATATTGTGGCTTACAAGATGCCTATAAATCTTTAGGAGAAGCGTTAACTCATGCTGGTATTGCAAACCATGCAAAAGTAAAAGTAACATGGATGGATGCCTCTCAATTAGAGCCAATGTCCGATGAAGATGTAGCAAATACATTAAAACCGTTTGCGGGCATTTTAGTGCCAGGCGGTTTTGGCGATCGCGGTATTGAAGGTAAAATTCGAGCCGTGCAATATGCTCGTGAAAATAATGTCCCGTATTTTGGTATTTGTTTAGGAATGCAAATGGCTGTTATTGAAGCTTGTCGTCATTTGGTAGGGATAAAAGACGCTGGATCGGCCGAATTTGAAAAACCTTGTACGCCGGTTATTTCTAAAATGCGTGTGTGGGAAAAAGATGGTGTGAAATGTATTCGGCCAGATAACGGTGATTTAGGTGGAACAATGCGATTGGGAGCATATCCGTGTGTGATTCAGGAAGGATCTCTGGCGCATCGGATTTATGGTCAAACAGATATTGAAGAACGTCATCGGCATCGGTATGAAATGGATATTTCTTATGCTCCACAATTAGAAGAAAAAGGCGTTGTTTTGTCTGGGAAATCACCAGATGGATTATTGCCGGAAATTATTGAGATTCCGGAACATCCGTTCTTTATCGGCGTGCAATTTCATCCGGAATTTACCTCACGGCCGGGACGACCGAATCCGATTTTTAAGGCTTTTATTGAAGCAGCTATCAAAAAAGATATTTTGCTCTAAAAATAAATATTTTTTAAAAGTAATTTTACTCTGAAAAATTTTATTATAAAAAAATCAAGAGATTCTTTTTAAATTTTTTTTACTTATGCTTTCACGTGTTGCGATTGAATGACTTTATTTTGGGTATGAGTTTTTATTTTAACCGGCAATTTTTTTAATAAACGATAGGCGTCTTTAGGAACACCCATTAAATAGGCTCGTGTTTCTGGCATTTCCCAAATGTCAGCATAAGTATTTAAAAATTGTGCTGCTTCATCACTTGTGTCAAATGCTTTGTTGAGTGTAGCGATTAATAAAGGAAACTTTGAACCAGAAGGTTTCTCGTGTATTTCAAATAAAACGCCGTAAAATTTTTCATCCTCTTTTGATTGAATGACAGATAAATAATAATATTCATTCATGAAAGATTGAATTTTTTTTACCTCATTTAAAGGTAAATTCCATTTTTGGGATAATTCAGAAAGCAGAGACATGATAAAATTCCTATTCTTTAATATGTTGGTAATTAAGATTTTTTACTTTTTGAATATATGGCTGTTTTAAAGGCCGAATGAATTGGAAAGCTTCTTCAGGGATATTTAATATGTTTTGGAAAAATAAAGGAACCTTCTGTTTTTTTGCCCATTGATTGATTTTGAATAAGGCCTCTTGGTAATTATTTGCTTTTTCATCAAAAGAATATAATAGAATACGATCTACTGAATAAGTTAATTGAGGATGTAGATATAAACCTCCATGATACAGATTACCTCTATGAGAGCGGTTTAAATTTAAATAAAAGTATTGATTAACAATGACCGCTATTTTAGAGTGCAGATTTAAACTAATATAATCTTTAGGCTCCATAATTATGCTCCTTATTTAAAAAAGAGCCTTTATATCATAAAAAAAGAAAAAAGTCAATTTTAATCTTATTTTATCAACGGTTATCCCAAAATAAAAAAGAGCACGATAAAACTTATTGTGCTCTTTGGTGGTGCGGAAAGCCGGAATCGAACCGGCACGGGGACAAGCCCCAACAGATTTTAAGTCTGTTGCGTCTACCAGTTCCGCCATATCCGCATAAATCTGATAGATAATGTGGTGAAGATACCTTAAAATAGATCAGTCGTCAAGTCTTTTTTTAAAAAAAAGATAAAAAGTTTTTGAAATAAAGCTTGTCAAATAAGCGAAAAATGTGCTAATTCTTAAAATAATTATTAATAAAGGAGCTTTATCATGGATGAATTTGATCGTATCCGCGAATTTTCTGAAGACATTTCAAAACGCAAAGAACCATCGTTTGAGCCGGCTGATCCAGCGCTTGAACCCTCGGAAGAAGGGGGAGATGATGCCAATTTATATGGATTTAAGGATCCGATTCATAAGCCAGAAGCTTTAGAGGAAGGAGATTTGGAAGAAAAAGAATTTTCATCCATGAAACTACATGTGATTGCGTTAAGTATTTTTGTGGTGGTCTTAATTGTTGTGTTGGCGGGGTTCTTCCTGTTTAATAATAATGAAGAGAAAGCAGAGGTTGTGATGGTTTCCGCTACTTCTGATCCGGTTAAGGTTAAGCCATTGGATGCCGGTGGAATGAAAATCCCAGATCAGGATAAGTTTGTCTATGATCGGTTGCGCTCAAACACCGTTAGCACTAAAGTAGAAAGTTTATTCCCAGAACCGGAACAACCGGTTGCTCCTGAAATTTTGCAATCTGTTCAAGAAGAAAATTTTGTTTCTATGACAGAAGCAGTGCCGGTTAATCCGTTAACGGAAGAAGTTGTGGTTGAACCTAAAACAGAAACAATTCAATTACCTATTCAAAAAACTGAACCGGTAGCCAAAGTAGCGAAAAAAGAAGCAAAACCTGTGGCTCAAAAAGCAGTAGCATCCACAAAAGGAAAATGGTCGGCTCAATTATTATCAGGGACTAAAAAAGAAGCTGTGGAAAAAGCATGGCCACAAATTTTGGCAAAGCATAAAGCATTGTTATCGGATATGTCCTATGCCGTTGTGAAAGCAGATATTCCGGGAAAAGGAACATATTATCGGTTGCGTGTTGGTAATTTCCAAACACGGGATCAGGCAAACGCTTTATGCAAAAAGTTAAAAGCGCGTAAACAAGATTGTGTGCCGGCAAATTGATGCGACAAAAAAAAATAAAAGCAGTGTTTTTTGGATGTGCGGGTGTTTCTTTAACGCCCCAGGAAAAGGCTTTTTTTAAAGAAGTAAATCCGTTGGGGCTTATTTTATTTGACCGCAACATTCAAAATCCACAACAGGTTAAGGCTTTAACGGCCTCGTTCAGAGAATGTATTGGTCGTGCGAATGCCCCTGTTTTGGTGGATCAGGAAGGAGGGCGTGTGACACGTTTATGGCCCCCTTATTGGACGGCGTTTGGCTGGGCCAGAACTTTTGGGGATATTTATGAAGATACTCCTCAAAAGGCGTTAAAATTGCTTGAAACACAAGCGAAAACATTTGCCAAAGAATTATTAGCTGTCGGGATTGATGTAGATTGTTGGCCGTGTTTGGATGTGGCGAATGCACAAACGCATGATATTATGGCAAAACGGTGTTTTTCAGATCAAGCCGATATTGTTGCTGTTTTGGCACAACAGGCGATTAATGTATCTTTAAAAAACGGGTTAATGCCCGTGATGAAGCATATTCCCGGTTATGGTCGGGCTTGTGTGGATCCGCATCGGGATTTACCGGTTGTGCGAGATGGGTTGGAAGTGTTGGCTTTTGATTTTAAACCCTTTCAAACTATTTCTAAACCAATTTGGGGGATGACGGCGCACATGATTTATGAAGCATTGGATAAAGTCAGACCGGCAACACTTTCCCCGATTGTTTTATCATATATTCGCCAACAAATTGGCTTCCAAGGCTTTTTAATTTCAGATGATATTTCTATGGGGGCTTTAAAAAATTATGGAACGGTTGCTGAAGTTTCTCGTTTATCAATAGAAGCTGGCTGTGATGCGGTTTTGCATTGTAATGGTATTTTTTCTCAAATGCAGGAAGTAGCTTGCCATGTGCCGAATTTAACACCGGCAGCTTTGATGCGTTTACAACAGGCAGAAGAATTAAGGAATAACAATGGATAGTGGTTTGATTTGGACGATAACAACATGGGTTTTCCCTGTTTTATTATGTATTATTTTACATGAAGTCGCGCATGGGTATGTTGCGATGAAATTAGGGGATATGACTGCCAAATTTTCGGGACGTTTAACTTTGAACCCAAAAGATCATATTGATCCAATTGGGACGATTTTAGTTCCGGGTATTTTAATGTTAACGGGATCTTCTGTACTATTTGGTTGGGCGAAACCAGTGCCGGTTGATTTTTCCAGATTGCGTCATCCGAAACGAGATATGGGAATCGTAGCGGCAGCTGGACCTCTTGCAAATCTTTTGTTGGCTATAGGTTTTGTGTTACTTTGGCATCTTTTAAATGCGCTTATGCCAATGGGAGAAATGAAAGAATGGGCTTTTCAGAATGTGGTTAACGGCATTAGTTTATCTTTAGCATTAGCTATTTTTAACTTATTACCGATTTTGCCGTTGGATGGCGGTCGAATTGTTTCTTCTTTACTTCCTCTTAAATATAGCATAAAATATCAACAATCAGAACGATATGGATTTTTGATTTTATTGGGTATTTTATTTATTGCACCATTATTTGGCATTGATATTGTCGGTTGGTTTATGAATACGTTATATCCGTTTTTTGCGCGTATTGTTCAGTTTTTTTTGTAAGGAGAGAGTATGTTAGACATTAAATTGATTCGGGAAAATCCGGAATTGGTCAAGGAAAACATTAAAAAGAAGTTTCAAGATCAAAAACTGGTTTTAGTTGATGAAGTAATTGATTTAGATAAGAAAAATCGTGCCGCAATTACTGAGGTTGAGGGATTGCGTGCCGAACGAACAAAAATTTCAAAGCAAATCGGCGTTTTGATGGGGCAGGGGAAAAAAGAAGAGGCCGAAGCCGCTAAAACGCAAAGCTCTGCTATTGGGGAGCGAATCGCTTTGCTGGAAAAAGAACAAGAAGCTTTTCAAGCAGAAATTCGCCAGCGCATGTTGGTGATCCCCAATATCATCGATCAATCTGTGCCAATTGGAAAAGATGATTCTGAAAATGTGGAATTAATGCGGTTTGGCGAACCGATTGTGCCGAATTTCGAAATTCCTTATCACACAGAAATTATGGAATCTTTTAACGGGATTGATTTAGATAGCGCGCGCCGTGTTTCCGGTAATGGATTTTATTATTTAGTTGGTGATATTGCACGGCTGCATTCTTCAATTTTATCCTATGCGCGAGATTTTATGATTAATCGTGGTTTTACATATTATGTGCCACCTTTCATGATTCGCGGTCAAGTGGTTGAAGGGGTGATGAGTTTCGCCGAAATGGATGCAATGATGTATAAAATTGAGGGAGAAGATTTATTTTTAATCGGCACCTCGGAACATTCCATGATTGGAAAATTCATTGATCAAATTATCCCGGAAGAAAATTTACCTTATACATTAACCAGCTATTCTCCTTGTTTCCGTAAAGAAAAAGGTGCTCATGGAATTGAGGAAAGAGGTGTTTATCGGATTCATCAATTTGAAAAGCAAGAAATGATTGTGCTCTGCAAGCCGGAAGATTCCATGATGTGGTACGATAAACTTTGGAAAAACACGGTTGATTTCTTCCGCTCTATGGATATTCCCGTGCGGACATTGGAGTGTTGTTCAGGTGATTTAGCGGATTTGAAAGTCAAATCAGTTGATGTGGAAGCTTGGTCGCCACGTCAAAAGAAATACTTTGAAGTGGGTTCTTGTTCTACATTGGGAGATGCCCAAGCGCGTCGTTTGAAAATTCGTGTGAATGGAAAAAATGGGAAAAAATACTTTGCTCACACATTGAATAATACGGTTGTGGCAACGCCGCGTATGTTAATTGCTTTCTTGGAAAACAACTTGCAGTCAGACGGGACGGTTCGTATTCCGGAAGCTTTACGTCCTTATATGGGCGGGCAGGAAGTATTAAAACCAAAAAAATAAATTGTATTCCTTAAAAAAGCCTCTCGTTTGAGAGGCTTTTTGTTTATCGGCTTTTTTGTAGTTTATTCAGTGGAATTTTTATATCATTTTGAGTCATTGAATACTGGCGCAACGTATCCGAAAAAGAAAGTGTTTTTGTCCTTTTTTGGGTGGTTGTTTTCTTTTGCTTTGGTATTATGATTTCAATATTTGGATATTTTTGACGTACTTTCTCAACCAAAGCTGTATTGTCTGTTTCTAATGTTAACTTTTTTAATTGTGTCGGCAAAGTTAAATCTTGAACAGCTTCGGATTGATATAAAGATAAATTTAAAGCATCTATTTTACGACAATTTGAAAAGTCAATATCATGATGATTCAAATGATCCAATTTTATCTCTAATGTGTTTTGGATAGGTAAAATTTTAATTGTATCCACATGTGTCAAATCGGCTTTAGAAAAATCATACTTTGGTGCTCGCACAGGAATGCTGATTGTTGGCGTTTTTAGCTGATGATTTTCAATGGATACCGTATCTAGATGGAATTTATCCGGATGTTTATTAATAAATTGGTTGATTTTGGAATAATCGGCATTACTTAGTCCTTTTAAAGTGAGATTTGAAATCGTTCCTTTATGTTTCGACAAATTATTAAAATAAGCCTTATTCGACAAAGAAAGCGCATCAATAACCCATGGTTTTGAAGGCGCTTCCTTCTTTGACTTTAAGGAAATTTTTTCTTTTTTCAGCCATTTTTCTTTATTTTCAATAGACGTTTTTTCAACAGTTGCTCCTTCTGATGTGTTCAAAAGCGCATTCGTCAATTTTTCGAAAGAAATTTCTTCATCTTTTGAATCTGTTAAAACAGTTGTATCTGCTTCTTTTACTTCTTTCGGTTGAGCTTCATCCAATGTGTCTTCAATCACTAAAGAATGATAAGTTGAACGTTTATTCAGAAGAGCTGCTTTTTGAGTTTGATAAATAGGTTGTTTAACTGGAATTTCCAATTGCTTTGAGGTGCGTTCTTTCATCATTGGGCCTTGAACAGATTCAGGTGGTAAAATCAATGTTAACATCGCATAATTCGGTGTTGCTTCGGATTTACCTTCCGCTTGCATCGTTTGATAGGCATTGATTAAAACCGGTGGAATATGAATTTCTTGAACTTCCTCTTTTGGCATGTGAGCAGGCGCTTTGACATTTAAAGATTCTGCCGCTTCTTGAGTGGGATGTGAAATCTCTTGTGCCGGTTGTATTGATTCTGTTTGAACGGTTTTAGAGGTTGTTGGTGCTTGTTCGGCAGCAGATTGAGAGGATTGATCTGGCATTAATTCAGCTGTTGTCCTTTTTGCTTCCTCTATAGGTATTTCATCTGTCACATTTTGAGATGTGATAGATTGAGACATTTCTTCCAAAGTCATGTTGTCCGAAAAAGTGCCTAAATCAGGTAATGTTTCAACATATGCCGTATCTTCAGGTGTCGGTAATGGGGAAAAACCACGCATAACATATTGAGCAGCATCAGAAATAGCTTCGCCGGTTGGCACCAAAGCTTCATCATAAATAAATCCAGCCCCAGTCGCAATACCTTGACCAGTAGGTTTTAAAGCGTTATCATAAGTCCATTCGGCCGCATCAGCAATTCCTTGTCCGGCGGGTTCCAATGCATTATCATAAGTCCACACTGCACCGGTAGCAATACCTTGACCAGCAGGTTTTAAAGCATTGTCGTAAGTCCATTCTGCACCATCAGCGATGCCTTGACCAGCAGGTTTTAAAGCGTTATCATAAGTCCATTCTGCACCATCAGCGATGCCTTGACCGACATCGGAAAAGAAAGTGCCGACATCTTCTAAAAATGTTGTTTCCGGTTGAATAATTGTCGGATTGTTATACATACCGGGAGTCACGTTTTCATAAGACTGACGCATTTGTTTGATGCGTTCTTGTTCTTGAGCTTGTTGTTCATTAATTTTTGCTTGTTGAGCTTCATATTCTGCCGGTCTCATCGGATTGGCACGCAAGTTTTCGGAACCTTCTTCCGGTGTGGTAATACCAACATAATCTGAAGCAGCTCTTACGCCACTTGCGGCTCCGTCATAAACGTATTCAGCCGCATCGGCAATACCCTGACCGGCAGGTTTTAAAGCGTTATCATAAGTCCACTCCGCCCCGTCAGCAATACCTTGACCGATATCCGTGAAAAAATTGCCAATGTCATCCCATGTAGATGTTTCTTGAACGTTTTGAACGACAGGTGTTGGTTCTACCGCCTGTGTGTTTTGATTTTCTCTGGCCTCGGAATTCATTAAAGATGCCGCCCCAATAAACATGGTAGTGGCTAATAATTTAGCTCTTTTTGTCAAACTCATCGGATACCTCGTTTATTTTGTTATATTTATAGTATAACATAAATTACGAAAAATAAAAATAATTTCTATTTAGTTCGACCGAACAGGCGTTCTATATCGTTTAAGTGTAATTCAATATAAGTTGGGCGTCCATGGATGCATTGACCGGATGTTCCACACGATTCCATTTGACGTAATAGAGCATTCATTTCATCAAGGGTTAATTGGCGGCCGGCACGAATAGAACCATGACATGCCATGCGGGCGCAAATATCTTTTATTTTATCTTTTAATAAAATGGTATCGTCATAGCTCATTAATGTCTGTGCCAAGTCTTGAATCAGTTTTGGAATATCTGTTTTATCCAACAAAGCAGGAATTTCACGAACAACAATTGTGTCGTTTCCAAAAGCGTCCAAAACCAATCCGAATTGTTTTAATTCCGGAGCTCGTTCAATTAAACACTGAACTTCTTCCGATTTTAAATCAATGATTTCGGGTATTAATAATAGCTGTGTTTGAGGGGGGTGTTGTCGATCAATCAACTTTTCATAGGTTAAACGCTCATGAGCTGCATGTTGGTCCACGATAACAATACCATTTAAATTTTGAGCAACGATATAGGTTTTATGCAGTTGTGCTTTGGCAAATCCCAGTGGCGGAAATGTTTCCGATGCAGCGAGTGGAATTTGTTGAGACTGTGCTTGAGAAGTTGACTGATAATCTGTTTTAAGGGCATAGACATCGTTCATCATCAACAGAAGATTGCTGCTGCTTTTTTCTTCTCGCAAAGAAGAAAGAGGGCGAGGTTTTTGTGGCAAAATGCTGGGAGCTGCTTTTCCCAATGCGCCAATCCCGATGGTGGTTGCCGTGCGATGGCCTTGTTGAGATAAAACATTCCGAATGGCACCAACCAACAATCCGCGCACGGATGCGCTGTCTTGAAAACGCACTTCAGTTTTGGCCGGATGAACGTTTACATCAATTTGATTTTGTGGAACAGTTAAGAAAAGAGCCACAACCGGATGGCCATCATGCCCGATTAAGCCTTGAAAAGCTCCGCGAATAGCCCCAAACAAAACCTTGTCTTTGACCGAGCGCCCATTCACAAACAGATATTGATCTGAAGCAGTGGAGCGCAAATAAGTCGGTAAGCCCACAAAACCTTTTAAACTCATTCCCTGATATTCAGTATCAATTGAAAGAGCATTTTCCTTAAACTTTTTCCCGATAATCAAATGAACCCGATCCAGCAAAGAGTTGGTTGCCGGATAATTAAGCAACGGGCGTTTATCATCGGACAGAGAAAAAGCAATAGCCGGATAACTCATTGCCAGGCGGTAAATAATCTCCTTCATATAACTCATTTCTGTTTGAGCTGCTTTTAAGAATTTTAAGCGTGCCGGTGTGGCATAAAACAAATCACGTACTTCAACGGTTGTCCCTTGTTGACGGGCTGCTGGTTGAATTTCTTCTTTTTTGCCGCCTTGAACGGAAATAGACCATGCTTCATCAGTATTGGCAGCGCGTGATGTGATTTTTAATTTTGAAACAGATGCAATAGAAGGAAGGGCTTCTCCCCGAAAACCCAAATAATCAATATGAAACAAATCATCATCCGGTAATTTACTGGTTGCGTGTCTCTCAACAGCCAATTCCAATTCAGCCGCCGTCATTCCCTTGCCGTTATCTGATACAGAAAAGTATGTTTTCCCACCGTCAATCACAGTGATATCAATTTTATTGGCGCCGGCATCAATAGCATTTTCAATCAGCTCCTTTAACGCAGAAGCCGGTCGTTCTACAACTTCTCCGGCAGCGATTTGGTTAATTAAGTTTTGCGGCAGCAGACGAATACTCATGCACGGGCCTTTCGGATAATTTCAATCAATGCATTTGTAGAAGCATCATGCGCCAATGGAGCTTGTTTATTTTTTAATTCCGGTAGAACAACTTTTGCCAGCTGTTTTCCGAGTTCAACTCCCCATTGGTCAAAGCTGTCAATGTTCCAAATGATGCCTTGAACAAATACCTTATGTTCATAAAGGGCAATTAAAGTTCCTAATGTTTTGGGTGTCAATTGTTTGAATAATAAACTATTGCTTGGCCGATTACCGGGGAATGTTTTAAACGGAATGAGAGATTCTTCCACGCCTTCTTTACGTAATTCTGCCGATGTTTTCCCCCGCATAAGCGCTTCTGTTTGAGCCACAAAGTTAGCCAGCAAGACATCTTGATGTTCTCCCACTTCATTTAAAGAGCAAATGGGAGCAATAAAATCGCATGGGATCAAATGCGTTCCCTGATGAATCAGTTGATAAAACGAATGTTGTCCATTTGTGCCGACCGCGCCGAATAAGACCGGTCCGGTCATTGTGTGCACAAGAGTGCCGTTTTTATGAACCCGTTTTCCATTGCTTTCCATATCCAACTGTTGCAAATAAGCAGGCAAACGATGCAGATATTGATCATAAGGCAGAATAGCAATACTTTCGGCGTTTAAATAATCCGTATACCAAACACCCAGCAAGCCCAAAATAACCGGCATATTTTTTTCAAAAGGGGTTTGCCAAAAATGCATATCCATTTCAAAAGCTCCGGTCAACATTTCACAAAATCCGTCGTAGCCAATAGAAAGCATGATGGATAAACCAATCGCTGACCACATAGAATAACGCCCGCCAACGAAATCCCAAAACACAAACATGTTTTTAGGATCAATACCAAATTCAGCCACCGCTTTTTGATTGGTGGAAACAGCCACAAAATGTTTTGAAACCGCAGAACTGCCCAATGTATCCGTCAACCAATTTTTAGCCGTGTGTGCATTCATCAGTGTTTCTTGTGTTGTAAATGTTTTACTGGAAATAATGAATAAAGTAGTTTCCGGGTCGCATTGTTTCAAATGTTCAATAATATCTGTTCCATCTACATTGGATACAAAATGAAATTTCAAATCCGGCGTTTGATAATGTTTTAATGCCTCTACGGCCATGCAAGGACCTAAATCCGAACCGCCAATTCCAATGTTGACAATATCTTTAATGCGTTTGCCGTTTGCCCCTTTCCAAGAACCATTCCGAACCGCATCAGAAAAAACATGCATTTGTTCCAAAACAGCATTGATGGCCGGCATAACGTCCGCGTTATCTACATAAATGGGGCGGTTATCTCGATTGCGCAAAGCAATATGCAATACAGGACGATTTTCGGTTGTGTTTATGCGTTGGCCGGTAAACATGGCGTCAATCATTTCACTTAAATGCGCTTGACGTGCTAATTCCATCAATAAGCGCATGGTTTCACCCGTGATTCTATTTTTGGAATAATCCAAAATGAAGTCATTGAATGTTAAATGAAAATCTTTAAAACGGTTTGGGTTTTGTTCAAATAAGTCCCGCAAATGTAATTTTTGAATTTCATCAGCGTGATTTTTAAGTTCTTCATGAAGCATAAGTTACCTCTACTTTGGCTGAATATCAAATTCCGGTGGGATAATAATGGAACGACCGTTCACGATTTGTGTTGCGCAAGGTGGCTCTTTTTGTACATCGGAACAAGCGGTTAAAGAAAGAGTAATCAATCCGATTATAAATAAATTACGCATGGTATTTCCCTTTTTGATTAAAAAATGATTTGTATAAAATAAGTGCTGCTCCCATACAGATTGCAGTGTCAGCAACATTGAATGCCGGCCAATGATAGCCGTAGGCATGAAAATCTAAAAAATCAACAACGGCTCCGTATGAAATCCGATCAATTACATTACCGATAGCTCCGCCTATAACAAGAGCAATTCCAAAGCGCAGAGTTGGATTATTTTCTTTGTGCATCCAACGCAACAAAAATAGGCAAATAAGCAAAGCCATCGTAGTTAAAAGAAGACTGTTATAAGGACCATTGTTAGCAAAGAGTGAAAAGCTAATACCAGGATTATAGGCTAAAATCAGGTTGAAAAAAGAGGTCAAACTGACAAAAGAGCCATCCGAAAAATGTTTTAAAACCAGTAATTTGGTTAGTTGATCCAATAAAATGACAATAAAAATAACGATATAAGGCATCTTTGTTTTCCTGTAGTTTTTCTTTGTTATAATCTATTTTGTTGGAAAAGTCTATTCCCTTTTTTAAATTATCTGATATAATGAAAACATGAAAAAATTAGTACGTCCTGAATTAAAATTAGCTAATGTCAAAGTTTCAGAAAAAGAAATGGCTTATTTTTCCTTGGGTATCGGATCTCCGGATGTTCAATTGCCGTCTGAAAAAATGACTTGGAAAACGGATGCGAGAGCTGTTTCTTTAGTGCGAGCAATTCAAAACGGCGAAGATGTTCAAGGAAAGGATTTTTCAGGGGTAAATTTAACTAAAGCAGATTTGGCGGGCGCTGATTTAAGGGGCATTTCCTTTAAGGGAGCCGTTTTTTTAAAAACAAATTTGGTTGGAGCTAATTTAACTGGCGTTGATTTATCCGAAGCGTATTTGGAAGATTGCGATTTGTCAGGGGCTGACTTAACGGACGTTAATTGGGAAAAAACGTATACGCGCAATTTAAACATTGATGGCGCGATTTTAGATGAAAAAGCACGAGCACGCCTATCGGCCCAAGCATTTTTGATTGAGCAATTGGAAAAAGGCTTAATTGATATTCGTCTATTAAGTCAAGAGGATTTGCATTGTTTGGATTTGCGTCGGATAGATTTATCCAAAATTGATTTAGAAGGTATTGATTTGTCTGCCTTTGTATTAGAAGGTGTGAATTTGCGTGGTGTTCATATTGATCCGAAAATGTTAATGAGTTTGGAGCAATTACATCATTATCATCAATTTATTCAAGAGTTGAATGAAAAAGAAATCAAATTAGAAACTTTAAAATTCGCAAAAGAAAAACATTTAGAAATGGAAAAATATCATCAAAAACAACAAGATGAATTAAAACAAAATAAAAAATTAATTTTAAAGAAAAAACAAAAACGTCCTTTAGAAAAAATAGATGAATTTAAAGGGGATATCCCTAAAAGTGATGAAGGAAATAATGAAAAAACACCAAAGATTTTGAAACAAAAACCAAAGTCTATTCGTGCAACAAAGGCAAAGAATAGGAGTTAAGATGCATTTGCGTTTATCTCGATTTTTTAAAGAAGAAAACCAATCTCGTCGCGATTTCTTAAAATGGTGGTGGTGGCGAGCTTTGCTGGGGTTGGGTGGTTTATGGATCGGTATTTTGTTTTTTATGCCGTTGGCTTATTTATTTGCGGGCGGTTGGCAGGATGCAACATGGCTTTCAATACAAGGCTTTTTGAAAACAACATTTACGGAAAATATCTTTTATCCTTTTGTTTTGTATGGAAAATGGTTATGGAATGTATTGTTTTTTGAACCGCGTCATGTGACATGGAGCAGTTATTTTTCTTGGCGCATTTTATTGATACCAACTATTTGGTTTGTTTGGAAAGAAGTTCATTTTATTACTGAAAATCCTAATCAATTTACTCCTCAAACCATGGGAATGGGGCGTGTGGCAAAAGTGTCTGATTTAAAAAGATTTGGTCTTTTAACAGGTAAATACTTATTTTGCGGCATATTTGAAGGGCATAAAATGAAGTTGCCGGATCCACGTTCCGTTTTTTGTATCGGTGCTCCGGGATGTGGAAAAACAGCCGGTGTTGTGATTCCTGCCGTTTTGGAAGGGGATAATATGTGTATGATTATCAATGATCCCAAGGGAGAAATTGCCAAAGCAACCAGTGGACATCGGGCTAAATTAGGGCCTGTTTTTAAGATGAATTGGGCTGGGATTGACCAACCGGAGAAGGGGATTTTTTGGCCATCCTGGAATCCGATTGGCGGGAAAAATTTACCGCCATTACATGCGGGACGAGAAGGTTATATTGACGATTTAATTTATTTTTTAATTCCGGATGGTCCGACGGGAACAGATCCGTATTGGGTAAAAGCCGGTCGCGGCTGTTTAACGGGATTAACGGGTTATATTACCGGAAAAGTAGAGCAAGCAAAAGCCAATGATTATTTTTTGGCTCGGATTGAAGAAAACGCCTTAGATGATGAAGATTATAAGGTTTTGCTTTCTTATTATTCATCTATGCGGGATTTTCCGGAAGTGAAGCAAGCTATTATGTATGCGCGCCAAAAACAAATCACAAAAGAAAATTATTTGCCGATTGGTAAGTGGAGTATTATTCCGGACTCTTGGCGGCAAGGACAAGATGCTTGTTTTGCTATGTTATTGGATGTGATTAGCAATTCTCAGATACAAATTAACAAAGCGTTAAAGCAGCGTCAGGATGAAGGGGATCCAACGGTTATGATGACGGATGCTTGGAAAGAATTGCTGGATGAAATTGTCCTGGAAACAGCTTATTATGGATATGGACGCCGCACATTGTTGGAGTTAAATCAGGTATTAAGTTTACCGGATAAGCAAAGGGCTTCCGTTATTTCAATGGCTTTAAGCGGGATTAACATTTTTAAAAATTCAGCTGTACGCGCCAGGACTTCCATGAATGATTTTAATTATGAACAATTGCGTGGAATTAAGGATGAAAAAACAGGGCAGTTTAAACCAATTACGATTTATATGTCCGTTCCATTTGAAGATTTGCAGTCTTCAATTCAAATCAGCACATTGTTTATCAATATGGCAACTGGCTATTTAATGAGCAAAGGAGCTAATGAAGAAATTGGACCTTATCCAATGGGGTTTATATTAGATGAGTTTCATCATATGCCATCTTTGCAAAGTATTTCAGATGGAATTGTTTTCGGGCGCGCAAAACAAAATATGTT